>JAADGP010000162.1 GCA_013152315.1 FCB group bacterium | reverse complement strand
ATGTTGATTCGTCGGCCGTGCCCCTGACGGTAATCAACAGCGACACGGTGGTGCTGGAACATTTCACGATTGCCGGGAACGAGAACGATACATCATTAGTCGTCAAAAATTCGAAGGTCTATTTGAATTACTCAATTCTGGAAGGAATTGCCGACGGAGACGTTGTCAATACCCGTTCCTTTGTGGAAAGCACCGACCAGTTTGCGGATTATGCGGGAGGGGATTTCAGTCTGATTCCCGAAGCGGCGGCAATCGATATTGGCGTGGACGATGCTTACATCGATCCCGATTTCACTTATTCGGATGCCGGCGCTATTTATCATGACCAGACCGGTTATCCCACCGATTCACTGGTAGTGTTGTACCCCGCCGAGGGAGAGGTCATTCCCGTAAGTCCCGATACCAGCGCTACGGTTGGTCTGGTTACCGAAGTCCAACTGTTCAACGAGTATGGTCGTTTCAAGACCAATGGCACCGTATTGTGGAATGTGGGCAATGTCGGCGGAGAGTTTCCTGTCGGGTCCAGCAGCGATACCGATCTGGAAGGACACGTAACCAACGTTTATCTGACCAACACGGTGGCCGGGGAACTGAATTCGTTTATGGTTTCATCCGACGGAGTTACCGCGAATTCGGGACAATTCCTGATTGAACCGGGTGTCCCGGATTCGGTTTGGGTATTGCAACAAAGCGACACCACGATGACCCAATTGGACACCCTGGAAATAAGGGCCGAAATTTTCGATCAATTCGGGAATCCGGTCCGGGATGGAGAATCCGTTACCTGGTCGATTGTTCCGGTTACCGGAACGGGCGACGGGATCTTTTTACATGCCAACCAATCGGTTACAACCGGCGGAGTGGCCGTTACCTATCTGGGTACGGATCCGCAGGTAGCCGCGTTGGCCAACATTGGAGATGAAGTCCGGGTCGAGGCGGTATCCGGCACCGGTGTCCATCGCAGCGCTCTGGTCCGGATCGTTCCCGACGACATTTATAATTTGAGCATGCCGGATGATTTGACGGCGGATACGATCGCGATTTCCGCGGACGCGAACACGATCGAGATATCCGTCGCCGTTATCGATACCTTCGGCAACCCGTTGGAAAACGTGGAAGTGAGTTGGTTAATTACCAGTGAGAGCAGCGATGGCGGAAGCCTGAGCAGTCCCTCATCCTTTACCGACGACACCGGAACAGCATCGGTCATCCTGACCACCTCGACCGTTGCCGACGATCGCTACCAGGTTCGGGGTTGGATAAACGAGGGCGCGCTGATTGCCGCTCTGACCGCCACGGGCCTTGATCAGTCATCCGGGACTTCTAGCTCGGAAATTCGTCAGGAATCGCAGGTTGCTGCGCGCGGAAAACAGGATTTGTCCTTACGAAAAGGAAAATTGATTAACGACACCGGTTCGGCGATCTCCTCGCGACGGGTGCTGTCGCCGGTTAAAGTAGTGGGTATCAATCCTCTGCGGACGGTTGCTGTGGACCTGAATGCTATTTACGATATGGATGACACGACCGCTGTAATTATGGTTGTTCCCGGCGTTACGGCCACGGCGGAGTTGCCGCAGGATTCGGTCGATGTTTTGCTGGGCGAAAAAATTACGGTTACCGTTGACGCTTTTGACCAGTTCGGCAACCGGGTAGCCGACGGGACGCCCGTAAACTGGCAGATTCTACCCGAAAGCAACAATGTTGCCGTATTGAATCAGGACGGTGTAACCACCGAGGGGAAAGCTTCCATTCAATTGCAGATTGCCGACGATGCCGAATGGGAATTCGATTTTAAAGTCAAGAGTACGGTGGAAGGAATTGAGGTTGTATCCGGTACCTATAACGTGGACGATGTAACGGCACCGGCAGCGGTCGGCAACTTAACGATTGATCCGGCCGGTTGGACGGCAACCAACCAGTTTACCCTGACCTGGGAGAACCCGCCGGAGCATTCCGGGGTTGCCGGAGCTTATTACAAAATCGGTGCGGAAGCGCCGGTATATGTGGCCGGTGACGATACGTCCCATCTGGAGATCTCACTGCCCTCCAACGCCGCCGCTGAAGTGAAGGTTTGGTTGCAGGACAGGGCGGGGAACCAGGATGAGACCACCGCCCAATCGGTGGTGGCCAAGTGGGACGACACCCCACCGGCGGCCTTCGATTTGGTCGATCCCCTGGCCGGGTGGTACAACCAGGCTTACCTTACATTTTCATGGCAGGCCTCCGATGATGCTCCCGCCGGCTTAGAGCGGTATGAATTAACCATCGATGGCACGCAGACATACGTCCTGCATCCGGATTCGACCAGCTATGATGTGCCGGACGCTCTCAGCGAAGGACAGCATAGTTGGAACGTAACCGTTTATGACAGCGCCGGGAATAAAACGGAAGCATCCAACCCGCAAACTATTGATGTGGACTTCACCGTTCCGTCAATTGCCCACAATCCGGTATTGGAGGCCACCGATAATACGCCGGTGACGATTACGGCTTCCTTTAACGATCCGCAATCCGGTATCGCCATTGCCGAATTGTATTTCCGGAAGGGTGGTGAATCGAACTGGCAACCGGCGGTTGACATGAAGAGCCTGCCCACCTACCAAATTGCCAGTTCCTTTGTTCGTTCCGAAGGTGTCGAATATTACCTCCGCGCCGTGGATGTAGCCGGCAATGCAACCTACGAACCGGCGGAGGGGGCCTTTTACTCGATTTCCGTGACCATCCCCTCTCCGGGTCTGGCCAGTACCAACGAGTGGCCCAGCGGCATCCCGAACGGATCAGCGGTTACGAATTATCAACTGATATCGTTCCCGGCCACGCCAGCGAAAAACACACCTACCGATGTGTTGGTGGATGACCTGGGAGAATATGACAACACCGTCTGGCGGTTCTTCAAGTACGGCGGCAACAATGCCTGGACCGAATTTGCGGGAATCTCCAAAATCAAACCCGGCGAAGCTTACTTCCTGATTGTCAAGGACCCGGGTAAGAACATTAATACCGGGCAGGCTTACACCGTGGAAACGGATAAACCCTTTGAAATTACCGTGCCGGCCGGTGATTGGGTGTTCTTCGGCAATCCCTTTGATTTCGATATCCCATTGGATAATATTGTCATAAACGATACCATGAGTATTGTCGATTCACCCAATTTTTACACCTGGAAGGGAGAGTGGAAAGCGCCTTCCGGCTTGAGACCCTGGCGGGGTTACATCTATAAATCGGCGGAGGGCGGTAAACTGACCATAATTCCCAGGAAAACAGCGGCCGGTGGTTTATTGGCGAAACGCGGATCCGGTGAAATTGTCCTTGGTGAAAACGAGTGGATCGTTAATGTTACCGCCACTAACGGTTTCGTGAAGGATTCCGGTAACCGAATCGGTGTTTTGGCTGCGGCTTCCGACGTGTACGACGAGCGCGATGCTTATGAACCGCCGATGGTTCCCGGTGGCGTATCGCTCCGCATTAATAACCGCGACTGGCCCGAGAATGCGGATATCTACACGGCCGATTTCAAGGCGATTAATGAAGAAGGACAATACTGGGATATGGAAGTCATCGCGCCGGACGACCGGTACAACACCTATGTGGGCTTTAAGGGACTTCAGGAAATTCCCGAAGAGTTCGATGTCTGGATGGTGGACCTCACGCTGGGAATAGCGCAGGATCTGCGCTGGAAATCCCGTTATCGTTACGCCGTGGCAAACCCGGAGAGCGTTCACAAATTGCGTTTCATTGCCGGTACCAAGGAATTCGTGAAGGCCAACAGCGCCGGGGTTGAGCTGTATCCGGATCGTTACAGCCTGAGTCAGAATTACCCCAACCCGTTCAATCCGCAAACATCGATTTTGATCACGCTTGAGGACGCGGCCCGGGTTGATCTGGTGGTGTACAACTTGCTGGGGCAGGAAGTCTACCGCCTGGCGGATCATGAATATCGCCCGGCCGGATATCACAACTTCATCTGGAAAGGCCTGAACCAAAACGGAGAACGGGTTGCCAGCGGCGTCTATTTCTATGCCGCCAGGATAACCGGATTAGATGGGAAGATGATCCTGAAACAGACCAGGAAAATGGTGTTTGTGAAATAATCTTGATTGGTGCCCGCTAGCGATAAACTTTTGAAGAATGTAAAAGCGACGCACGTTTGAAGTGCGTCGCTTGCATTCCCGGACAATATTCTAACCCGAATATTTCACCGAAGGCCGATGAAATCAGGGTTAACCCTTCCGATGCAATCGGAAACAAAAGCGGCTGTCGGTTCCTGATGAATAGAATAGGTCAGGATTATTGAAATTATTTTGCCTATCAGGTCTGCTGTTGCCTGAATCATAGATTTCACGCAATTTTAACCTTACATTTTAGTAGTAAACTGGCCATGCAAACACCTATATGTCAGGAGAAATGAGGGTATGAAACATATGTATAAACTGTTATTGACGGGGATTCTATTAATTGTTCCGGCCTTTGTTACGGCCCAGGCCGAAGCGGAGTCGGCCGAAAAACCCACCGCGGCCGTGCTGGATTTTCAGGGTTTGGGGATTACCAATATGGAAGCTGTCGCCCTCACTCAACGTCTGGCCGGGGAATTGGTAAACACCGGTGCGCTCATTATCGTTGAAAGAAATCAAATCAAGGAAATACTGGAGGAGCAGGGCTTTCAGCAGAGCGGTTGTACGACCGCCGAATGTGCCGTGGAAATCGGCGCCTTGTTAGGGGTGCAGAAAATGATTTCCGGATCTTTCGGCAAAGTAGGTGAAACCTACACCATCGAAGCCAAGATGTTTTCCGTTGCCACGGGACAGACCGAACGGGCGGTTAATAAAACGTATAAAGGCGAAGTGGATGGTTTGATCACCCAGGTGGAATTAGTGGCCTGGGAGTTGGTTGGTCTTGATCCGCCGGACGATCTTAAGGAGCGGGCGGGAATATCCGTGGAAAAACCCAAGGTTGCTAAAAAGGGAGGAAAAAGGTTGTTGTTTTGGACCGGTGTACTGGCGGCGGCCGGGGGAGGTGCCTATTATTATCTGATGACGCAACAGGGTGAGAAACAATTATCCGATCTGCAATTGCCGCCCGAACCACCGGCACGGCCGAAATTAATGACGGGAGGTGGACGATGAAACGGAGCGGATTTTTTCTCGGATTTATATTTGTCGGCGCTTTTTCGTTTGCCCAGATAGAATTTGAAACCGATGTCCAACCCATTTTCGACAACAATTGCGCCTTTAGTGACTGCCATGTTGCGGGACATACTACCGGTTTGGATTTGGCCGCGGGAAACAGTTACGGAAATTTGGTTTATGTTCC
>JAADGP010000017.1 GCA_013152315.1 FCB group bacterium | reverse complement strand
TGTGAGGGCTATAAATATGTCGTCCCTACGGGACGTTAATGTGTACGGTTTTGTACGAATTTGGGAATCCTGGAATCTGTGATCTGTAAGTTCATAACAAAATCGTTGGTTCGGTTATGGACGGTAATACATCGATTCTGAACCGGACTGCGAAAGGAATGTTTTTCACCAGTACCTATTATTTGCATTCTATATCTTTCGGATATTGGAAATTAACCGGAAAATGTCCCGGTCTTGATCTTGTCCCGTCAAGGACAGGATATTTATAGCATTGAGTCCGACCTTAAGGACAAGTCCCGTAGGGACGAGATATGAACTCCATGCATTTCCGATAGATAGAGATTTTCTCGACACCGTCGGAGTGAGTATGTAAGGAACGTTCCCTGTTCGGCAATTTTAGTTGTTAGTCAAAACCCAGGTTAAAAAAGCAAATCCCCGGTACACACCCCGTCTCCCGCCTGATACGGGAGCCACCCCTCTCAAGAGGGGATTTCCCAAGCTACTGCCAATTCATACCCGGATTCCCGATATAATCATTTTTTTCGACAAACAATTTCGTGTCCCTGTCAGCCTGAAGGGCGGAATAGATGAACATTACTCTATATTTACAGGCACCAACTTGTGGTTATTAATCCTGATTTTGAATATATCCGATGGAGTCGAAGGGGTTTACCAGTGTGGTGGTGATATTTTTAAGATGAGCACCGATTCGTTTAAGGTAACGGGCATATAGGGCCACGGCCGCGGTTCTGGATTCGGAACCAAAGGCTAACTTGCCGGCGAGAATGCCATTTAACAATCTCATCGGAAATGCTGTTCACCTGTTCACGGTAGGAGGAGATCAAGGCCTGTGCGACTTCGGGATCCTGGGTGTGAATGGCTTCCAGGGTTTTGTCAAAACGGGAGGCCATTTCGGATTCTATTAAATGCAGGTCTTCGGACAGCTTTTCGGAAATAATCGCTTCGGGATAATTCAAGGCCAGATCGAGAATATTTTTGGTGTAATCTCCCACCCGTTCAATGTCGACCACAATGTTTACCAATACCATGCCGCTTTCCAGGTCCGTTTCGCCCCTGTTTACGGCATAGTGAGTCATGACTTTACGTCTTACGGTTTGTTGGTATTCGTTGATTTCCTTATCGCGTTTTTTCAAAGCTTTGACGGTGGCGATATTGCTTTGTTCTCTCAACATTTTTATGGCCTGAACAAATATTTCCCGGGAGAGATTCATCATTTCATAGGAATCTTTCCAGGCCTGGGAGAGAAGGTCATCGGCTCGCCATAAATTCAGGAGATCTTTGAAGACACTCATGCTTTACCTCACGATTAATACTAAGATTAACGGAATCAGATAAAATACAACCAAAATGTACACAATCGGTATGATACGATTCTTTAATGAAATATTAGCGAACCAATCGGCCAGTCGGAGAGGAATATCACGTATTCTTTTTACGGGCCAGATGATGACGATTCCCATTACGTTAAAAATAAGATGCGAAAAGGCTACCGCAAGAGGAGCATGCGTACCCGATACCAGGCTGGCGAGAATAGCAGTGACGGTGGTACCGATATTGGCCCCTAAAGTATAGGGGAAGATTTGGCGCAGAGTTAAAATCCCGGCGCCGGCCAGGGGTATTACCAATGAAGTGGTAATGGAACTGCTTTGCACCAAAATCGTGATGAATATCCCGAACAGGATGGCCCGGATCGCGGTTTTAAAAATATGGGTATCGAAGAAGGCCTCTAATTTTGACATCACGAGGCTGCGAATGAGTACGGTCAGGTAGCGTAATGAAAGAAATAAAAACAACAAGGCCAGAATAAGCAGCAGCCAATTCGCATTAATAAACGATTGTTTATCCAAAACATCATGAATCCAATGCACGGTCGGTTTGGTAATCATTTTTATCGGACTTTTAAAAGTAATTGTTCCCGATCCGATGAAAAATGTGGTCATGCCGTTAGCCAGTTTGCTGATAATGCCGGTGGAAAGTTGAAGAGGGAAAAGAATTAATACCGATAATAAATTGAAAAAGTCATGGATAATGGAGGCCGCGAAAGCACGTTTGAACTCATTCTTTTTAACAATGTGTCCCAAAGATACAATCGTGTTTGTCACGCTGGTGCCGATGTTGGCGCCCATTATGTAAGGGACGGCCGCCGCCACCGCGAGTTGTGGATCGTCGCCGAACGTTCCCGCCGCGACCATTCCCACTACTAAGGATGTGGTCGTACTGGAACTCTGAATTATGCTGGTGGTCAGGATCCCGATGAATAATCCGATAAGCGGACCGGCATTGCTTTTTATTAAGTTTTCCGCGAATCCGCGTCCCAGACCCTTAAAAGCTGAACCGATCATGCCGATGCTGATGAGGAATAAATAGAGAACGGCAAAAACTGCCAGGACTTTTATAAAGTTGATCCAGCGGGACTGTACGAGACTTTTTTCGGCTTGAGTGTGATTCATACGCCGTAAAAATTGAAGGCAAGCTTACGATCAATATGCAATAAGGGAAAAGGATATCTGATTATAAAACAGGAAAAAATTCGGGCGACCTTTAAAGACCCCTCGGAATCTTCAAAGATCGCCCTGTCGATTAATTACGGAGCGGCTTACCCTTTTTCAGCATATATCGAATTCTATCCTGACTAAGGGGCTCACCGGCCAGGGAAATAAATGTTTCCCGCTCAATATCCAGCAGATATTGTTCATCTACGGTTTTGGTCAAACCCGCTTTGTCACCGCCGGTTAATACATAGGCCAGTTTCTGTCCTATCTTTTCATCGTGAGCGGAAATTTTACCCTGGGATTTGAAGCCTTTCAATACCATCAGCATTGCCGTTCGTCCACCGGCGCCCGGTAATTTGAGGTCGTCGCGATACCGGGGAGGTTCGTAACCGTCGCTTAACTCAAGCACCTTTTGCCTCGCTTCCCACAATTGGTGATCCCGGTTAAGGACGACCGTATCCGAGTTCAGTAAATAACCGAGGAATTTGGCCTCATCGGCGCTGGTGGCGACTTTCGCGAAGCCGATGGTTTCGAACGCTTTCTGCACGATCGGGAATACATTTAACCGTCCGGTTTTACCGGCGTTTTCCATGAGGTTCAGAATCAAACGCAAGTTGCCGCCCGCTCCCGGTATCAGTCCTACTCCCACTTCAACGGCACCGATATACAGTTCCGCCGCCGCGATCCGGTGAGAAGTGGGGGCGATGAATTCAAACCCGCCTCCCAGGGTCAAATGGAAAGGAGCCGCAACGATGGGGGAGGGCGAAAAGCGGATGCGCTGAGTAAGATCCTGAAACAGTTTGACAGTTTTCTCCAGGCCTTCCCAGTCTTCGTCTTCGCAGAACTTTAAAATACCGGCCAGATTCGCCCCGGCACAGAAATTTTGGCCCTGATGCCCGATCACCATACCCTTGTATTTCCCGGCTTCCAGTAAGTCAAGCCCCAGCGAAAGCATGTCGATGATGGAACCGTCGATGGGATTCAAGGTGGGTTGCAGGATGGAATGAAATTCCAGGTCCAATACGCCGTCACCCAAATCAATTAAACTGGCGCTCCAGTCCCGTTTGACTAAGTTCCCCTTCGATTTTTCGAGTACTAGATTGATCGTTTTTTCGTCGGGTTGTTCGACTTTTTCCGTTTGCGTGATGGGGTCGTAATAAGTCCGTCTTCCGTCCTCAATTTGATAAAATGAGGTTCGTTCGTTTGCTACCATATCGAGCACCCATTGAGGAACCGATTTACCTTCATCCAGCATGCGGTTTATCGACCGTTCCACTCCGATTGCATCCCAGGTTTCGAAGGGCCCCAATTCCCAACCGAAACCCCATTTCAGGGCATTGTCGATATTTATGATGTCGTCGGAGATTTCAGGAATACGGTTGGCGCTGTAGATCAAAGTACGGGTCAGTATTTCCCAGAAGAACCGGCCGCCCTTATCATCGCTGTAAGCCAGGGCGGCGATTCGTTCACCAACATTTTTGCGATCCTTGGCAATCCGGTAGCCATCGAAACGGACCCTTTTCTGGGGGGTATACTCACCGGTCTTGAAATCAATGGAAAGGATTGTTTTGCCGTCCTTCTTGTAGAAACCGGCCTTGGTTTTTTGTCCTAACCGTCCCGCATCGATTAATTCCTTCAGAATCGTTGGTATTTGGAAGATGTCTCGTTCCTCATCGTTTTCGCCGCGGTCATAACTGGTTTTCGCCACGTGTGCCAGGGTATCAAGGCCGACCACGTCGGCCGTGCGAAAGGTGGCGCTCTTGGGCCGGCCGACAATTGTTCCGGTAAGTTTATCCACTTCTTCAACCGTCAATCCCATGTCGAGGGCCGTTTTAATCGTTACCATCAGGCCGTAAACACCGATCCGGTTGCCGATGAAGTTGGGGGTGTCTTTGGCGTGAACGATCCCTTTCCCCAGCACGTCGGAACCGAATTCCATCATGGTTTCATAAACTTCATCGTCGGTTTCTTCGCACCGAACCAGCTCCAATAGACGCATGTAACGGGGAGGGTTGAAAAAGTGGGTGATCATGAATCGTTTTTTCAGATCATCGGGAAGAGCGGTGACGAGATCGGCCAGAGGTATACCAGACGTATTGGAGGTGGCCATGGCTGATGGTTTTAAGTACGGCACCACCTGTTGGTAAACCTTATGTTTAATATCCAGCCTTTCCGCCACCGCTTCCAAAACCCAGTCCACATCTTTTAAACGATCCAGGTGATCCTGGTAATTGCAGGGCGTGATCAGTTTAGCATTCCCCGGCTTGTAAAGGGGATTCGGTTTAAGTTTGGTAAGATTGTTTACGCCGGCTTCGGCCAGGTCCTGGGTAATATCGTACAGCAACGACGGAATTCCGGCATTGGCCAGATGTCCGGCCAATTGCGCCCCCATGACTCCGGCCCCCAAAACGGCTACTTTCTCAATTTTTTTTGTCATTTTATCCTCGACTTTCGATTAAAATAATTTGATCTTCCGTTAATACAGGCTTATATACCGGTACATGACCCAGAAATGGGACAGGCTGCCAAGCAGCACAAACACATGGAATATTTCATGCGCTCCGAACCATCGCACAGGATTGGGTTTGTCAAGAGCAAAAATCACGGCTCCAATAGTATAACTGAGGCCACCGACAGCCAACCAAATCAAAGCGCCCGGTTCCAGGGTATTTACAAGCGGATACGCACCGATAATAATCAACCAACCCATTAAAAGGTAAATTGCGGTTGATAACCATATTGGCGCATTAATCCAGAATAACTTCAGCATAATTCCCACCAGGGTAAATCCCCATACGACACCGAAGAGAGACCAGCCCCAGCCGCCTCTTAAAGGAATTAAACAGATCGGCGTATACGTGGCGGCAATCAGGATAAAAATCGCGCTGTGATCGAATTTACGTAGGTATCTCTCCGCTTTTGGTGTGGCCGGTATCCAGTGGTAGAGCGTACTTGCCGTATACAGCAAAATGAGCCCGAACCCGAAAATGGAGTAGGTTACGATATGCCAGCCTTTCACCGGCGTAACCACCCGCAATATCAAGAGAATTGTTCCGACAATAGCCAGAACGGTACCCAGGAAATGGGTAAGACCACTCATGGGATCTTTAAGGCTTTTAATAAGACGTCGTATCATGTTTCCCGGTTTACCTGCGAATAATTGTGGCGATGCCCTGGCCGGTGCCGATGCACATGGTGGCAAGTCCGGTATGGGTGTCCTGTTGTTCCATTACATTGATCAGGGTGGTGATTATCCGTGCCCCCGAACATCCCAGCGGATGCCCCAGGGCAATGGCGCCTCCGTTCAAATTGATTTTGTTGATGTCCCATCCTCCTTTGCGAATGACATACAGCGCCTGGGCCGCGAAGGCTTCGTTCAGTTCAATTGTTTCGATATCATCCAGTTCCAGGCCGGCCTTTTTTAATGCTTTTTCCGTGGCGGGGAGGGGGCCTGTTCCCATGCGGGTCCAGTCCACGCCGGCGATCGCCCGGGAAACCACTTCGGCGCGAATTTTCAGTCCGTTCCGCTCGGCATATTCCTTGCTGGTGATTATTATAGCTGCGGCTCCGATGGAAATAGGGCTGCTGGTGGCGGCGGTAACGGTGCCGTCGGCCAGGAAGGCGGGAGCCAGACTTTTTATTTTCTCAAGGTTGGGTTCCCGGGGACCTTCGTCCCGTTCGATTGTTTGTTCGCCATATTTGTCGATGGGGATAATTTCATTCGCGAAATGACCTTCGGCAATGGCTTTAAGCGCTTTTTGGTGAGAAGCGATCGCGAACGATTCCTGATCCTCACGGGAGATATTTCCGTCGCGGGCCAGGTTTTCGGCTGTTTCGCCCATCCCGATATAAAACTCCTGTTCGGCCAATTGGGGATGAAAATCGGGTGCGAACCCACCCATGGGGACGGAAAACATGTCCTCGACGCCAGCGGCAATGCCAACCTCGATGTCCCCCACCTCAATGGCCGTGCTGAGTTGGTGCAGGGCGTCCATGGAAGAGCCGCAAAACCGATTAACGACCTTCCCGCCGGCTTCCTTCGGTATGCCGGCCAATATGGCGGCCGAACGGGCCAGTAACATTCCCTGGGGACCTTCCGGAAAGGCGCAACCCACAACCACGTCTTCAATTGTCTCCGGTTTAACCGCCGGATTTCGTTGCATTAGTCCTTTAATTACCTGTGCCAGCAAATCGTCGGGTCGAATTCCGACCAAATTTCCGTTTTTCACGCCAATCGGCGAACGAACAGCATCAATAATAACCGATTTGGTACTCATGATTAACTCCTGTGAGTTTGTTGATGGATGTTATGCGTTCGGCCCGGTGACCAATGGGACTGATTGATACGGGATAGCATAATATTTGTTTCGTTAAGTTCATCGGATTCGGGGGAGATTAAAAGGGATACGCTTTGTAGGTATAAACCATATTGGCTATTCGGCGTTTCAATCCGATAATATCGGTTCGCGGCAACATCTGAACCTGAAACGTTCGCAGGTGTGCGATTACTTCCTCCGGTAAATTGCCGCGGTATATCCCGTTCAGTCCGGTCAAGGATAAACTCAATAACCGGAGGGAAACCTCGGCCGCGTGAACCTTGGCAATATTCACGATGGTTCGATATTCCTTGCCCGTGTCTTTTATCTGGCGGACACGGGAAATGGTGCTGTCGGCGGTATACAATTCGATGAACATATTGGCCAGGATTTCGGTTAATTGTTGTTGATGTTTCAGGTCCTGACCGTATTCGCACAAGGCTTCATGGAACAGGAAAAGGGCAAGTTTCTTGCCGGTATCGATAGCCTGGGCTTCATGTTGTAATAATTGATGTTCCGCGGGTTTGATTTTCCCCCGCAGAAAGTCATCAATCTCCCTGATTGCGGCCCGGACGGGCAATTCTTCCATGAGCGCTTTTTTCATCATGTATCCGGTAATAATCTGCCGGTTTATTTCATTTGTCCCTTCCCAAATGCGGTCAATGCGGGTGTCCCGGTAGATACCCGCCATCGGGAATTCTTCGATGAAACCGTACCCGCCGAAAATCTGGACGCCGTTATCGGCGCACATGGCCAGGGTCTCGCTTCCGTAAACTTTCGCCATGGAGGCCTCGATGGCGTACCGTTCCATGGCTTCCCCCATTTTGATATAGTAGTCGGGGGCCGATTTGTCCAGGGTATTTATTTCGTCCTGGATCAATCCAATGGTCCGGTAAATCATGCTGTCGGCGGAATAGGTACGAATCACCATATCGGCGATTTTACCTTTGATTACATCAAAATGGGCGATGGGTTGTCCGAACTGGCGCCTTTCGAGCGCGTATTTAATGGCTTCTCCGATCACTGCCTTGGAGCCTCCCAAGTCGGACGCCGACAATTTGAAACGTCCCAGATTGAGGGCGTTAAAAGCGATGGTGGCTCCTTTGCCGACCTGGAAAAGAAGGTTCCCCACCGGGACTTTGGCGTCGGTGAATTTGAGAGAAGTCGTGGAGGATCCCTTGATCCCCATTTTCTTTTCTTCCGGGCCGACTTCAAAACCGGGAGTATCCCGGTCGACGATAAAGGCGCTGAATTTATCACCGTCGACTTGGGCGAACACGATGTACACATCGGCCCAGCCTCCGTTCGTGGTGAATTGCTTTTCGCCGTTCAGTAAATAATATTTTTCATCTTCGGATAATACGGCGGTGGTCCTGGCGGATAAAGCATCGGAACCGGAGGAAGGCTCGGTCAACGCGTAGGCGCCCACCCATTCTCCTGAAACCAATTTGGGAAGGTACTTTTGTTTCTGTTCCGCCGTGCCGAACCAGACAATCGGCAGGCAGCCGATACCTGTCTGCACGGAATAGGTGGTAGTAAATGAAGCACAGTATCCTGACGACATGGATTCGGCAATAATGGCGGTGGTGATTTTATCCAAATCCATCCCTCCGTACGCTTCCGGGACATCCACGCCCAACAGACCCAATTCTCCCATCTCGCGCAGGAGCTGCAGGGTTAAATCCTTGTTGTATTTCTCAATCTCTTCCTTGTTTTCGCGAATTCGCTCACGGCCGAATTCCTTAACCATGCCTTCGATTTCACGATGTTCCTCGGAAAAAGCTTCCCGCATGAATATTGGTCGCGATCCGATCGCTTCCACAAGAAATTGTCCCCCGGTTGCATTGGCCTTGTCTTTTGTATTCATTGTATTTCCCTTTAAGTTTTTTTAACCAAGCCGGACAGGATGAAGTCCGTTATGGTCTCGATATATGTCCGGGCTCCGATCCCCAGACCGTTGAAGAGAGTGAACCAGATGATCCCTTCAATATTGACCATAATGGACAGGGCGGTGGTAAGTACATCGACGTTTTTAAACTCTCCTGACTGTTTCCCTTTTTCTATGATCTGTTTAATTAGTTCCAAGAATTCCGAATAAACTTTCTGGACCTTATCGTGGAAGTCCTGATCACGACCGGAAAGGGCCCAGAATTCCACCATGGCCTTAAACAGGTTAGGATCTTGTTCATATTGAGTGATGAAGAATTGAAACAGGTCCTGTAATTGCCCGGAGGCGCTTTTGTCATTTTCGACAATATGATTCAACGGTGTGCTATACCGGCTAACCCAGTAATTCACCAGGCTAAGGTAAATTTCCTTTTTGGATTTGTAATACCAGTAAATAGCGCCCTTACTTAATCCGGAAGTCTCCACGATGTCATCCATACGGCTGTTGTCGTAGCCTTTCCGTACGATCACCCGGAGAGCGGCGTCCAGGATTTGTTCTTTGCGTAATTCTTGTTTGGAGTTTTCCACGATATAGACCGACTGGTCGGTTTATATTACAATTAAATTATTGTCCGTCCAAGGAATATTTAAGATCGGTACGCTTTCTTTTGAGGAAATAAATAACCAATTATAATTCCCCGGCACTTCAAAAGTGCCGGGGAATTATATTGTGCCGGGAAATTTTTTTTGTGAATAGATACGCATTTTCCTTGCGTAAACCGGTAAAATACAGTACAATATAACAAGGTATTAAAGGCATGGATCAGGGTACCTACCAATTAAAAATTGAGATTTCACAACCGGTAAAAGTGAATATCGGGAAATTAGGGGTTCATCAATTCCAGCCGGGAGTATACATTTACACCGGCCGGGCCAGTCGGGGGCTTGCCAAACGCCTGCTCCGTCATCAACGCAAAAACAAATCCGCCCGGTGGCATATCGATTATCTTACCAATCAGCCCGCCGCGAAGGTAACCGAAATCTCCATTGTAAACGATAACCCGGAGATGGAATGCGCCGTAAATCAATCCACGATAGCGAAAAACAATATCGTCGTGCCGGTTAAGGGTTTCGGCTCAACCGATTGTGCCGCCGGTTGTCCGGCTCACCTGGTCAGGGTCGACGGATGAAGATCGTGAAACAAAAGGAAAACGGATATTGTCCGGCCAGGTGGTGGAGACCGCTTGGTAACGGAAAAGTGGAGTGCTATTTGTGTCCCCGTTATTGCCGGATTCCCGTCGGCTCCCACGGCTTCTGTGTCGTACGCGAAAATCATGGCGGCAAACTATACAGCACAGTCTATGAACGGACCACCGGATTGGCGGTGGATCCGATCGAGAAGAAACCGTTATATCATTTTTATCCCGGCACGCAAATATTGAGTTTCGGAACCATCGGCTGTAATCTGGGATGCAAGTTTTGTCAGAATTGGCATATCAGCAAAGTTCGTCATCAGGTATATCTCACGCACGAATGTACGGCCGAATCCATCGTCTGGAAAGCCAGGGAGCATAATTGCATCGGGATCGCTTACACGTATAATGAGCCCACGATCTTCGGAGAGTGGGTGATGGACGTCGCGCGCCTGGCAAGGGAGCGGGGATTGAAAAATGTCCTGGTCACGAACGGCTATGTTTCTCCGAACGCACGCCGGGAACTGTATCGCGATATCGACGCGGTAAACGTGGACTTAAAAGCTTTCACGGAGGCCTTTTATCGCAAACTTACCTTGTCACGCCTGGACCCGGTGCTGGATACTCTCCGGTGGCTGGTCCATGAAACCGATGTCTGGGTGGAGATTACGACGTTAATTATCCCCGGGAAAAACGACAGCGAGCGCGAATTGGATGGTTTGACGAAATTTGTGGCGCGGGAATTAAATCCCGATGTGCCGGTTCATTTTACCGCCTTTCACCCCGATTTTAAAATGCTGGATCATCTTCCCACACCGGTTGAAACGTTATTTCGGGCCCGGGATATTGCGCGCCGAAACGGTCTTAACTATGTTTACACCGGCAATATTTTCACTTCCGTCGGCCAGAAAACCGTTTGTCGTCATTGTGGCAAAATGGTGATTCACCGGAATATTTATTACGTGCAAAAACCCAATATGAAGGGCAACTGTTGTAGCTTTTGCGGGTATCGAATACCGGGGCATTTTGGTCGTGAACCGGTTCATCCCCGGAAGCAATCCATTATCCTGTAAGGATGTCATCGATTCGTAAACCGGCGGCGCCACATTTTTATGCGGGTGATTTACGGGCCCAAATGGAAAGCTTTCTGCGGGCTTTCACCCCGCCGGAAAATATTACCGGAGATTTGATAGGCGCCCTGACGCCCCACGCCGGCTGGGTTTATTCCGGTGGCGTCGCGGCGCGAACCATAGCCTGTCTGGCGACGACGGTCAAACCGGAAACGGCCCTTATTTTCGGTGCCGATCACACCGGCGTCTGGCGACATAGTTTATACCCCGATGGGGCGTGGCAGACACCCCTGGGTCCCGTGGACATTGACGAGGAACTGGCGGCCGATCTGGCGGCGAAATTGTCCGCGGTATTGGTCGCGGATCGTCACGCGCACAAAGACGAACATTCCATCGAAGTCATCCTTCCCATGCTGCAATATTTCTGGCCCGGAATACGGATTGTTCCGATCATTGTTCGTCCGGATTCGGACGGTATCCGGCTGGGAAGCGGAATCGGATCCATTGTCAATGCGACAAACAAGAAGGTGGTTTTTCTGGCGACCACCGATTTAACCCATTATGGCACTTTGTATGGCTTTATGCCGGCCGGTATCGGCGCGAAGGGATTGCAATGGATGCGGGATAACGACAAGCGAATGGTAGATTGTCTATGTGCCGCGGACGCCGGGGCGGTATTACGGGAAGCTGAGATCCATGGAAACGCCTGCGGGGCAGGCGCGGCGGCAGCGCTGATCAGCGCCGTAAATGAACTGGGAAGGGGAAAGGGGTACCTGGTTGAATATGCCACGAGCCATGGGTCCGATCCCCCGGAGGCGTTTACGTATGGTGTCGGGTATGCCGGAATCGTCTACTAACAGCCGGCCCGGCTCATTCAAACCCTGTTACCTCGAGACTTACAAACAGGGGCTTTTGGCGCGCAAAATTGAGATGGGCAAGGCGTTAATGCAAAATTGTATTCTTTGCCCCAGGCAGTGTGAGATTAATCGCTTTGAGGAATCGAAGGGTATTTGCCAAACGGATTACCGGGCCCGGGTGAGCAGTTATTTCCCACATTTCGGTGAAGAAAGTTGTATTACCGGTTTGCGGGGCTCGGGAACGATTTTTTTCACGAGTTGCAACCTGCGATGTGTCTTCTGTCAGAATTGGGATATCAGTCATAGCAACCGGGAACGGCCGGTGTCCCCCGAGGAACTGGCGCAAATGATGATTCATCTTCAGGAGCTTGGATGTCACAATATTAATTTGGTAACCCCTTCACACGTCATTGTCCCGATCCTGGAAGCGTTGGCCGTGGCGATCGAAATGGGGTTGTGTATCCCTATTGTTTACAATACCAGCGCCTATGACAGCCGGGAAAGTCTGGAGCTCATGGACGGTATTGTTGATATTTACATGCCGGATTTTAAGTTTTGGAGTAGGGCGACATCCCAGCGGTACGCGAAGGCTCCTGATTACGGCGCGGTGGCGCGCAGAAATTTGCGGATCATGCACGCACAGGTCGGGGACCTGGTGCTGGATGAATTTGGAATCGCCCGGCGGGGGTTGTTGATTCGGCATCTGGTAATGCCGAATCACGAAGAAGAAACACTGCAAGTATTGAACTATATCAGCCGGGAGATCTCTCTTGAAACAGTGGTGAACGTAATGTTCCAATATCGCCCGGAATACAAAGTAAACCGGGTACGCTTTCCGGAAATTAACCGATCATTATCAGTCCATGAGCGGTCAAACGCCTTGAAGATTGCCGCTTCCGCCGGGTTAAAACGGTTGGCCTGATGGTTGTTGTTTACCTGCGTTTCTACGAGGAACTCAATGATTTTTTAGCGCCGGAGCGACGCAAGGTGCGATTTGAAAAGCAGTTATTGTTGCCAACCACCGTCAAGGACCTTATCCAGTCCTGCGGTGTGCCCCACACCGAAGTGGATTTAATCCTGGTAAATGGAGAGTCGGTGGATTTCGACTATTTGGTGAAAAATCAGGATGATATCAGTGTCTATCCGGTTTTCGAGTCCCTGGACATATCGGACGTGACCCGCCTCCAGGAGCGCCCGTTGCGAAAACTATCTTTCACCGCTGATTCCCATTTGGGTAAACTGGCACGGCGGCTTCGGCTTCTTGGATTGGATGTGACTTTTGATAGAAACATCGGA
The DNA here is from genome assembly GCA_013152315.1 of FCB group bacterium. Classification (GTDB taxonomy): domain Bacteria; phylum Fidelibacterota; class Marinisomatia; order Marinisomatales; family JAADGP01; genus JAADGP01. The sequence goes on along the minus strand of JAADGP010000017.1, from coordinate 12,020 downwards.
AGCAGGGAATTAGTCAAACAAGCGGTTTCCCAAAAGAGGGTATTGTTGACCCGGAACCGGCAACTGCTGATGCCGAACGTGATTCAACGGGGCTATTGTGTCCGGTCCGATCAAGCGGACGAGCAGGCTATGGAAGTGATCCGGCGTTTTGATCTCGGGGATAGCCTGAATCCGTTTTCACGTTGTCTGTCTTGTAACGGAATGTTGGAGCCGGTTCCGAAGGAGGAGATTCTGCACCGGCTGCCGCCGATGACAAAAGAAACTTATGAGCGCTTTTTCCAATGTCAGAACTGTCATAAGATATATTGGCCCGGGTCCCATTTTGAAAAATTAAATCAATTCGTGGAAGCGGTATATCGTTGCTTTGCTACCGGCGAAAGGCCGGGAGCCTGAACGGCATGATCTCTCCCGGAGAGCGAACGTCCAGGCGTTTCCCGACCCATTTCAAAGAAGACTTTACTCCCAACAAACAATTCACCGGCCGGTGAACTGGGAAATATTTTGAACGCCGAACAGGGTAATTTCTGGTTATTGACCCCGTTGGGACATTTTACGCAGGTTATATTGGTTGAGTTTTGTAAGGTGGTAATGGAAAAATTGGTACAAAAATGTCTGATACCAATTGACAAATTTGGGTTTATTGTTTCGTTATGAAGCGAGGCGGGGACAGGATTAATCGGGAGAACGGGAAAACGCGCTGAAGTTATGAATGTATTTGAGCGCTTTGCGGAAATAGGATAAACCTGATAGATTCCAAGCACGTAAAAGCCAATCATTTAGATGGATTACGGCGTCATTTGTGTTCAATAAAAAACATCGGGTAATGAATATCGGAAGTGAAAAAGAGGAATCGCCCGGATGCGATGATTATGTTAAATTTTACGGGACGCATTCGGATAATTACGTAATCCAATCAACTTCAACCAGGAACTTTTTTTCTCACAATTTGACCGGGCAAAAATCATGACAATCTTTTTACAAGCAGTAAATGTTTTACTGCCATTACTCTATGGTCTGTCGCTCATCTTTTATGTCAGCCATTTTAACACAAAGAAACCGAAATACGGGACCTGGGCATCATCAATACTCCTGATCGGGATTATTACCCATGCCGTTTATATCGTGGGTAAGGGCCTTTATTTTCAGTATTTTCCGATTTCGAACACGTCCGAATCCTTCTCCATGCTGGCGTTGAACATCGCTGTATTGTACTATATTGTGGAACGGACGAATAAAGAAGGAGCCACCGGTCTGTTTTTTCTTTCGATCGTTTTTCTGTTTCAGTTGGTTGCTTCGATGTTTATTAATGGATTCGGGACATCAAACGAGTTGTTATCGAATCCCATGTTCGGCTTTCACGTCACTCTTACCCTGCTCGGTATTTCCGCTTTGGCGATCGCGGCTCTTTACGCTTTAATGTATCTAATGTTGGCGAAGGAAATAAAACGTCACCATTTTGGTGTGATATACGACCGGCTGCCCACCTTGGAGACGGTCGAGAAAATGGGCATGTTTGCTACCGGGTTTGGCATAATCTTTTTGGGGATCGGGGTTTTCCTTGGTCATCTGTGGGCCTATAAAATTCTGGGGTATTTTTTCACGTCGGATCCCAAGATTGTCATTACGGACATTGCGTGGATGATTTATGCCATTGGCTGGATTGTTTCCTGGAAATTGGGTTTGCGGGGTCTGAGAATGAGCTTGATTACTTTCTGGGGGTTCCTCGTCTTGTTTATATCGATTGTCGTATTTAGTATGTTTCTCCAAACGTTTCATCGTTTTTCATGAATTCCGATCATACCATTGCCATAATCGGCTTCAGCCATAAAAATGCGCCGGTTGAATTCCGGGATCGCATTTCCGTCGATGAGGAAATGGCATCCCGGTTTATCGACGCGGCGATGGGGACGGATTCACCAATACGCGAAATTGCCATCCTGTCCACATGTAACCGGACGGAATTTTATTTTGTTTCACCGCTGTCCTTATCGGACCTGAGACAATGGTTGGTAGAGCAATATCGTTCCCTGATGAACATCGAGATCATGCAACCGGATATTCAACCGTTGATGCTGCAAAATGAAGAAGCCGTGGATCATCTGTTGAGTGTCGCCGGCGGCCTGGAAAGTATGATGCTGGGGGAACGCCAAATCCTGTCCCAGGTAAAAGCGAGTTACGACCTGATTCTTTCCAAGGAATATTCCTTCCCGATTCTCAACCGGCTTTTTCAGTCCGCAATCCGGGCCGGGAAGGCCATTCATACCCGCACCAATTTGTGTCGCGGAGCGGTTTCGGTAAGTCAGGCGGCGGTTGAATTAGCCCGAAAAATATTCAAGTCCTTCCAAAACCGGAATATTTTGCTGGTTGGAGCCGGGGAGACATCAAAATTGGTGGCCGAACACTTCAGAGAAATCGGCACCCACGAGTTTGTCATTGCCAATCGGGGGGAGGCCAGGAGGAAACAATTGGCGGAACGTTTCAATGGAAGGGCGAAGGCGATTCCATTGGAGCAGATACCCGCCGCGTTGTTGGAAGCGGATATCGTTGTTACTGCGGCAAAAGCCCCGGATTATCTGATTACCTACAAGGATATGGTTCAGGCAATGAAGGGTCGTAAATACCGGGTGTTGCTGTTGATTGACATAAGTACGCCCCGGGTTATCGATCCCCGCGTGGCCAATATTTCCGAAGCGTTTTTGTACAATATCGATCATTTGAAAAACGTAATAGCGGATAATCTTGAGAAACGGAAAGGGGAAATTCCGGCCGCCCAATCGATTGTCGCGGAAGTCCGGGAGGAGTTTCTGGTATGGCTGAGATCGCTTGAGGTTGTCCCGACCATATCCAAATTGACGGAATATTTTAATGCCATCCGAATCCAGGAACTTGAAAAATTCGCCCATAAAACCACGGAAAAGGAATATTCCCACATGGAGCAATTATCAAAAAGTATTATCCGGAAATTGCTGCATTATCCCATAATCAGTCTGCGCGGAATGTCCAACGGACATAATCTCGATTTGTCTAAAATTGAAGTTGTGTGGGAATTTTTCCGTTTGCACGAGTTTAAAGGAAAAGAAGAAAAGTGAAGACGCTGACGATTGGCTCGCGGGGTAGTCAATTGGCCCTTTGGCAGGCCAATTATATTCGTGATTTATTACAAAAAAAGAATGACAATCTTACGGTTGAAATAAAACCGATCAAGACACGGGGTGACAAGATCCGAAACGTCCCGTTGCCGAAGATTGGCGGTAAGGGATTGTTTACCAAGGAGATTGAAGACGCGCTGCTGGCTGACGAAATTCAGTGCGCCGTCCATAGTTTAAAGGATTTGCCGACGAACCTGCCGGAAGGGCTTGTTTTTGCCGGATCGCCGGAACGGGCGGATCCCCGGGATGCCTTTGTTTCCTTCAAGTGGCGCCGGTTGGCCGACGTGCCGGACGACGGGGTTATCGCCACGGGCAGCTATCGTCGCCAGGCCCTGATCCGGTTGCAAAAACCCAATGTTAAATTTGTTGAACTCAGGGGCAATATTGACACGCGTCTGAGGAAACTGCGGGAGGCCGGTTGGGACGGAATCATTCTGGCCGCCGCGGCCCTTGAAAGGCTCGGCGAACAAAAACACATTGCCGAATACCTGAATCCGGAATCGTTCATTCCCAGCGTCAGCCAGGGAGCAATCGGAATCGAAGTAAACAGCGAGCGAACCGATGTTCTGGAATTGGTGCAGTCGATTTCCGATTATGTCACGGTGCAGGCCGTTTTGGCTGAACGGGCCTTCATGCGGCGGTTGGAAGGAGGGTGCTCGATCCCGCTGGGGGCCTGGGGACGGATTCGGGATGACCGTTTGATTCTGACCGGATTTATTTCCGACCTTAAAGGGAGCGAGTCGCTGTGCCGGACCCTGACCGGATCGCCGGAACGGGCGGAAGAGCTGGGTACGGAATTAGCGGACCAATTTATCGCCCTGGGAGGGAAGGAAATACTGAACCGATGACCCCGACGATCCTGTACACGGGACTCAGCAACAACCAAGCGCTTCAATCCCTTCCTGATGGTATCGGCTATTACCATGTGCCCACAATCCGGATCGAATATGAACATCCGGAAGATTTCGCACCGGTTTTGGAATGGTTGAACCGGGAACCTTACGTGGTATTTTTCAGCAAAAACGGTGTTATCGGGTTGGAGCGTTGGGTTCGGGAAGAAGGCTTGTCTCTTCCGCTGAATCGCGCAACGGTGTGGGCCGTGGGAAAGGCCACGGCCGGGATGGTTCGGGAAACATTTGGATTGTCGGCTGTCCAACCCCCGCAGCAAAACAGCGCGGGATTGATACAGGCATTCGAAACCCTTTCCCCCAAACCGGTTGTTCTGTTCAGCGCCAGGAAAAGCAGGCCGCAGTTTCCCCAGTGGCTGGAAAAGCGGGGCTGGGAATATTTGCGTGTGGTGGTTTACACGACCAGGATTTTAGCCAATAAAAGCCTGCCGGAACATTTCCGGAACAAACCGGATGAATACATTGTTTTTACTTCGCCCTCCACCGTGAAGGGATTTTTGAAATCCACGGGACTTCCGAATCTGGAAAGCGTCGATTCACGGCTGATTTCCATCGGGCCCGCAACCAGCGCCGAAATACGATCGTCCGGCGGTCATATTTTCGAGGAATTGGTTACGCCCGACATAAAGAATTACCTAACGCGGATTGTCCGCTTGCAAAATGAAAGAGCATAAGCAGCATGATGGATTCCGATCGTAAACCTTTAGAAGATGTAATCCCCGACACGTACAATTCCCGGGAACGATTCCTCGCCGCCTGCGCTCGTAAGCCATTAAGTCGTCCGCCGATTTGGGTCATGCGCCAGGCCGGACGTTATCTCCCCGAATATCGTGAATTGAAAGGCAAATACGATTTCGTAACCATGGTTCAGACTCCGGAACTGGCTACCCGGGTCACGCTGCAGCCCATTCAGCGCTTCGGTTTCGACGCCGCTATCATGTTCAGCGATATTCTGGTGATCCCCGAAGCCATGGGACAACCGTACTCCTTCCGTAAACAGGGGGGCATCGCGATGGAATACGCCGTTTCCTCGCAAACGCAGATTGACGCCCTTACACCCGAAAACATCCCTGAGAAACTGAACTATGTGGCCGAGACGATCAAACTCACCCGCAAGGAACTGGGCGATAAAACCGCCCTGATCGGATTCGGGGGCGCACCCTGGACGTTGGCGGTATACATGGTGGAAGGGGGAAGCTCCGCTCATTTCGCAAAAATAAAATCATTGTTTTACAGCGCTCCGGATTTATTTGAATCGTTAATGAGAAAAGTCACAACCGCGTTGATCCGGTACTTTGAAATGCAGATCGCGTCCGGGGTGGACGCCATTCAGTTGTTTGACAGTTGGGGAAGTCTGCTGACGGAAAATTCCTATTGGGATGCTTCCGGAAAATACTTAGCTGAAATCGTTTCCGCGGTAAACAAAAGAGTCCCCATGATTTTGTTTTCCAAAGGGACGCATCACTGGGTGGATAAACTGCGGCGGATAAACTGCGATGTTTACAGTCTGGATTGGACGGCCTCCCTGGCAAAATTTCACGACGCGATGGGTGGCCGTGTGGCCGTGCAGGGCAATCTGGATCCGGTGGTTCTTAACACCGAACCGGAAATCGTGCGCCGGGAAGCGTTGAAAATTCTGAATGATTTCGGGACACGTAAAGGACACATTTTTAATCTTGGTCACGGTATTTTACCTGACGCTAAAATAGCGTGTGTCGAGGAATTGATTTCCACCGTGCAATCATATAATATCCGGTAAAAAAAGGAAGAATTATGGCCATTGAGGTTGATCTTAATTTAGTTCGAAAATATAACCAGCCCGGTCCCCGTTACACGAGTTACCCGACCGCTCCTCAGTTTAAGGAATCTTTTGATGTGGCGGAGTGGAAGGAACAAATTGTCCTGAATAACCAATCCAATCCGGCCGATTTATCGCTCTATTTTCATCTGCCGTTCTGTGACACCCTGTGCTGGTTCTGCGGCTGTACCATGATTGTGACCCGCAACCGGAAAAAGATCGACGAATACATCGATTATCTGATGGCGGAGATTGATTTGGTGAAGGCTATGCTGGATCCCAAGCGGAAAGTGGTGCAATTGCATTTCGGCGGCGGAACGCCGACCCATCTTTCTCCGGAGCAAATCAGGAGGTTGGGGGCGAAGATTAATGAATCGTTTACGTTTGCCGAAGACGCTGAGATTGGTTGTGAAATGGATCCCCGCGAGTTGACCCGGGACCATATCGTCGCCCTGCGGGAAGTGGGATTTAACCGGGCCTCCATCGGAATCCAGGATTTTAATCCGAAGGTACAGAAAGCGACTAACCGGATCCATTCAAAAGAGTTGGTCCAGGAGGTTGTGGGCTGGATTCGCGACACCGGGTTTCATTCCCTGAACTTTGACCTGATTTACGGTTTGCCGTTCCAGACGAAGGAATCCTTCAAAAAGACATTGGCCGATATCCTTGATCTTCAGCCGGACCGATTGGCTGTGTACGGTTACGCCCATGTGCCGTGGGTGAAAAAGCACCAGAAACTGATCCATGAGGAAGATTTGCCGAAGCCCGAAGAGAAGCTGGAAATGTTAAAAATGATCATCGAGACCCTGACGGCGTCGGAATATGTTTATATCGGAATGGATCATTTCGCGAAAGAGGACAACGAGCTGGCCATCGCCCAGCGGGAAAAAACGTTGCAGCGGAATTTCCAGGGGTACAGTACCAAAGCGGGGGCGGATATTTACGCTTTCGGGATGTCTTCCATCAGTCAACTTCATACCGCCTACGCTCAAAACGTGAAGGAACTTCCGCTTTATTACCAGCGCGTGAAAGAAGGGGTATTCCCCATCGAACGGGGACTGGTTTTGTCCCGCGATGATCAGATCCGCGGCACGGTTATTATGCGGCTGATGTGCGACATGGAATTGGTGTTCGACAAGATTTCCGAAAGTCTGGGGATCGATTTCAGTGATTACTTTCGGAAGGAGTTAACGACCCTGGGCGAATTCGAAGCGGAAGGATTGCTGACTCAGGATTCCGAAAAAATCGTTGTTACTGAAAAGGGACGCCTGTTCATTCGTAACATAGCCATGACATTTGACGCTTATCTGGATCACACAAAGGCGCGGTATTCCAAGACAATATGACCCCGAAAAAATATGCCGTTGTTATCGCCAACCTTGGCGCTCCGTCGAAACTGGATGATGTACGGCCCTTTCTGAAGCAGCTTTTCCGGGACCCGGATATATTTCATTTTCCCTTTGGGGAAACGGGACAGAAAGTATTTTCTTCGCTTATTGCGACGTTGCGGGCGCCGCGTTCGAAAAAATATTATGCCGCTATCGGAAAAGGCTCTCCTTTACACGCCAATACCCTGGCCCAGGCGGAGAAACTTCAGAGTTTCCTTGGCAAACAGGAGGGCTTCACGGTTTTCGTGGCCCAACGGTATTGGCACCCTTTTGTGTCGGAAGTAGTGAAGAAAATCCGAAGCGGAGATTTCCGTAAAATTATTTTACTCCCGCTTTATCCTCAGTATTCAACCACCACCACTCTTTCTTTCATCAACGAATGGAACCGCTGTGCCGATGGTTTACCCGCTCCGATAGTAATCGAACATTTTTACCACATTGACGGCTATCTTAATGCCGTTGTAAAAGAAATCAATAAAACGTTAAAACGATTTGAAACTTATCCTCACATCCTGTTCTCGGCCCACAGTATTCCGGTTAAACTGATCGCCAACGGCGACCCGTACGAAATACAAATCAAGGAATGTGTTGAAATGGTCATGGACCGCCTGGGAGGGGTTCACCAACATTCAATTTGTTACCAGAGCAAGGTGGGGCCGGTGGAATGGTTATCACCTTCGGTGGAAAGCGCCATAGACTCCTTGGTTGCGCAGGGAATCCGGCATGTGTTGGTTTGTCCCATCAGTTTTGTTTCCGAGAATGTTGAGACTTTGTATGAGTTGGATAACCGGGTTAAACAGTATGCCCTGGATAAAGGGATCCACCAATACGAACGTGCCCGGACCGTCCAGGACGATGATGAATTCATCCTTTCGTTAAAAGATCTGATATTGGAGGCCATTCAGTGAAGAAATCGGTTGTGATTATCGGTGGCGGTATCGCCGGATTAACGACGGCATTTAAATTAAAAAACAGCGGAATGGAGGTTACCCTGTTGGAAGCCGCGTCCCATACGGGCGGTGTGATGTCGAGCATCAGCAGTGACGGCTACTTAGTGGAGACCGGTCCCAATACCATACTGGAAACGTCTCCGAAAGTAACGGAACTGGTAAGTGACCTGGGGCTCGATTCCGAAAAGATTTACGCTAATGAGATTTCGAAAACCCGTTATATTGTTCGGAATAATAAACCGGTCCCGCTGCCCCTTTCGCCCGTCGCCTTTTTGGGGACATCCCTGTTTTCCCTTCGCGCCAAGCTGCGTTTGCTTAAAGAACCTTTTATCGATCCCTGGGATAATCAATACGAGGAGTCGTTATCTCAATTTGTTATCCGTCGCCTGGGACAGGAGTTTTTGGATTATGCCATTAATCCTTTTGTGGCGGGTGTTTATGCCGGCGATCCGGACCATTTAAGTGTACGGCACGGGTTCCCGAAATTGTACGCCTTGGAACAAAAATACGGCAGCCTTATCAAAGGGCAGATCAAAGGCGCCAAGGAACGTAAGGAGCGGGCGGAAGAATCCAAACAAAAGGCACGGATGTTTTCCTTCAGGAAGGGCCTGAAAACTTTGCCCGCATCGCTTGAGGAGGCACTTGGCCCGGCGGTCCGGAAAAATACGGTTGTTACGGATATCTCGCCCAAGGGAAACAAGTGGGAGATCACGTATCAGACCGACGGCCGCCCGGAGGAAATCCTGAACAGCGATTGTGTGATTTATGCCGGGACCGTTTATCAATTAAGTTCCCTGACCGTGGAAAGACAACGGTTGAAGGACTTTGAATATTTCCGACAGATCTATCATCCGCCGATTACGGTACTGGTCCTCGGTTTTAAACGCGAGGATGTCCGGCATCCTCTGGATGGGTTCGGAATGTTAATCCCCAAGGTCGAGGGATACCACATTTTGGGGGCGCTTTTCTCGTCCACGTTGTTTCCGAACCGGGCTCCTGAGGGACATGTTTCCCTCACGGTTTTCATCGGCGGAGCCAGACAACCGGAATACGCGGACAAACCGGAAAAAGAACTGGTGGAAATCGCCCTGGGTGAATTGAAAATTTTGTTAGGTGTGAGTGGGAAACCTGCTTTTGTCAAGCGCGTGTACTGGCCCAAATCCATTCCCCAGTATGATGTGGGTTACGGCCGTTTTAAGGATAAATTAAACGAATTAACAAAACGGTATCCCGGTTTGTATTTTGCCGGGAATTATATAAACGGCATTTCAGTGGCGGATACGATCGTCCAAAGTTGCAGCGTAGCCGATGAAATCATCGAAGGGGCGAAAGGCGCTGAAACCGAAAAGGAGGAATGATGCAATTAAAAAACATGGGACTTTTATATCGACCGCGCAGATTGCGGAACAGCGAACTGTTGCGCAGTCTGGTTCGGGAAACGATAATTACCAAAGATGATTTTATTTATCCTTTGTTTGTTGCCGCGGGCAAGGGGATTGAAAAGGAAATTTCCTCCATGCCGGGTATTTTCCAACGATCGATCGATCGCCTGGGACCGGAAATTGATGAGTTGTTGAAAATCGGTGTCCCCAGGGTTATTCTGTTCGGTATTCCCGAACAAAAGGACGAAATCGGTTCCGACAGTTTCAGTGACGAAGGGATTATCCAGCAAGCAACCCGGTATTTGAAATCACAGTATCCCGAATTAATGGTTATTACCGATGTTTGCATGTGTGAATACACCGATCACGGGCATTGCGGAATCATTCACGAAGGGGACGTCCATAACGATACGACCTTGCACTATCTGCAGAAACAGGTTGTCAGTCACGCCCGTGCCGGGGTGGATATGGTGGCGCCGTCCGGGATGATGGACGGGATGGTGAGCGCGATCCGTGAGGCGCTGGACGAGGAAGGTTTCGAGCAAATTCCGATTATGAGTTACAGCGTCAAATATGCCTCCGCCTTTTACGGTCCGTTCCGCGATGCGGCTGAGTCCGCGCCCCGGTTCGGCGACCGGAAGCGGTATCAGATGGACAGCGCCAATATGCTGGAGGGCTTGCGGGAAGTGGAACTGGACATTGACGAGGGCGCCGATATTGTCATGGTGAAGCCGGCGTTGTCGTATCTGGATGTTATTGCGCAGGTCAGGGCTGTTACCAATTTACCCGTTGCCTGTTACAACGTGAGTGGTGAATACAGCATGGTCAAAGCGGCCGCTGAAAAAGGATGGATTGACGGGGAGAAGGTTATGATGGAGATGTTGCTTTCGATGAAACGGGCCGGGGCCGATATTATCATCACCTATTTCGCCAAAGAAGCAGCCGGATTGCTTTAATAAAAATGAAGAGGCAGTATTTATGAATTTGAAGAAAAGTCAAGCTTTGATGGAGCAGGCGGTAGCCGTTATTCCCGGCGGTGTGAATTCCCCCGTCCGGGCCTACGGCGCTGTGGGTGGCACGCCGCCGTTTATTGAAAAAGGTCACGGTCCTTATCTCGAGGACGTGGATGGGAATCGGTACGTTGATTACGTGTTATCCTGGGGACCACTCATCCTGGGGCATGCCCATCCGGAGGTCATCGAGGCCGTGATTGAGGCCATCCGAAAAGGCACGAGCTTCGGCGCGCCCACTGAGCGTGAGATACAACTGGCCGACAAAATCGTCGAAATCGTTCCTTCCGTGGAAATGGTCCGGCTGGTGAATTCCGGCACGGAAGCGACCATGAGCGCCATCCGTTTGGCGCGGGCTTTTACGGGCCGCGATAAAATTATCAAGTTTATCGGTTGTTATCATGGACACGGCGATTCATTTTTAATCGAAGCCGGTTCGGGATCGTTAACTTTGTCGACTCCTTCCAGTCCCGGAGTGCCGAAGGGCGTGGCCGGGGACACGCTGGTGGCGAATTACAACGACCTGGATTCCGTCAAAAACCTGTTTGAGAAATATCCCGGGGAGATTGCCGCGGTGATCGTGGAACCGGTGGCCGGAAATATGGGGTGTGTCCCGCCGGTTGAGGGCTTTCTGGAAGGACTGCGAGCCCTCACAGAGGCCGACGACGCCCTGTTGATATTTGATGAAGTAATGACCGGGTTCCGGGTAGCCCCCGGTGGGGCCCAGGAAAAATTCGGGATAACGCCCGATTTAACGACGCTGGGGAAAGTGATCGGGGGAGGACTCCCCATCGGCGCTTACGGCGGGAAAATGGAACTGATGTCCTTGATTGCTCCGGCCGGCAAGGTGTACCAGGCGGGAACGCTTTCCGGGAACCCCGTGGCTGTGGCGGCCGGGCTGAAAACCCTGGAGTTGATCAGTGAGGATGGATTTTACGATCGCTTGTTTGAATGGACGGAAAAGTTGGTTGACGGCATCCGCGATATCGCCGTCCGGACGGGTGTACCGTTGCGGATCAATCAGGCGGGAAGTATGTTCTCTTTCTATTTCACCGAATCACCGAAAAGCCGGTACACGGTTTCGATGATGTAATGCAGGCGGATAAACAGCGATATACGAACTTGTTCCATAAAATGTTGGAAAAGGGGGTGTATTTTCCTCCCTCGGCCTACGAATCCCTGTTCACATCCGGTGTCCATGATCAGAAATGTTTAAGTGAGACCTTAGACGCGTTTGAGGAATCATTAAAATAGATTGAGTTTTGCCGCGGATTTACGCGGATGGTACGGGGGATTTTACCACAAGTCGCGAAGGGCGTGAAGGATATGGGGGAATACGGATTACGGTAAATTATTTATTGCTATAAGTAAAAAGCATTGAAAATAATTAACATGTTAAAGTATCTTCATTGTAGATACAATTAGGAATTGTAAT
>JAADGP010000069.1 GCA_013152315.1 FCB group bacterium | reverse complement strand
CTGCTTTATTCGGCCCACCGCAGTCCTCTCTATTCGGAACACGGTATGGTGGTTTCCGGCAATCGGTGGGCTTCGGAAGCGGGTATTGAAATCCTGAAAAAGGGCGGGAATGCGGTGGACGCCGCCGCCGCGATCGGTTTCGCGCTGGCGGTCACTTACCCCCAGGCCGGCAACATAGGCGGAGGCGGTTTTATGGTCGCGTACACGGCGGAGGGGAAACCGTTTACCCTCGACTTTCGTGAAAAAGCGCCGGAAGCGGCCTACCGGGATATGTACTTAGATGAAAACGGAAACGTTATTGAAAACCTTTCCCTGTATTCTCCGCTTGCCGTGGGTGTTCCCGGTTCCGTGGATGGTCTCCTGAAGGCCTGGAGGGATTACGGATCGGGGAAAATTTCCCGGCGGGAAATACTGGCGCCCGCCATTCGTCTGGCCGCCCGCGGTTTCCCGATCACCCACCGTTTCGCCGAGCTCCTAAACGATCGCCGTGAATTCTTCGAACGGGACGACGGCGCCCGGTCTATTTTCATTCGGCCGGACGGCCGCCCCTGGAAAGCCGGCGACCGTCTGGTGCAAAAAGACCTAGCCCGTACCCTCAAGCGCATTTCGCGCCTGGGGCGCGATGGATTTTATACCGGCAAAATCGCGCAACTGATCGAAAAAGAGATGCGGGAAGGAAACGGGCTGATAACAACCCGTGATCTGGCCCGTTATGAGTCAAAATACCGTCCCCCGGTTACCGGTACTTTCCGGGATTTGGAAATCCTTTCCATGGGACCGCCCAGCTCCGGCGGAGCGCTGTTGGTCCAGATGCTGAATATGCTGGAATATTTTGAGCTCGACACACTGGGCTGGAATTCCGCCGACTACATACATCTCCTAACCGAGGTTGAACGCCGGGCCTATGCCGACCGGGCCGAACATATGGGTGACCCCGATTACTGGGACGTACCCCTGGAAATGCTTACCTCGAAAACCTATGCCAAGAACCGGGTCCAAAACATTTCCTTCTCCCGCGCCACACCCAGTTCCGAAATCTTTGCCGGTGATCCCACGGCATATGAAGGTCGGGAAACCACCCATTATTCCGTGGCGGATCAATTCGGAAACGCGGTGAGCGTCACCACCACCTTAAATACCAGTTTCGGTTGCGGTATTGTGGTGGAGGGGGCCGGCTTTTTTCTGAACAACGAAATGGACGATTTCTCCGCCAAGCCGGGAATTCCCAATGTCTTTGGACTGGTTGGCAAAGAAGCCAATGCCATACAACCCGGAAAACGTCCTCTCAGTTCCATGTCGCCGACGATTGTATTAAAGAACGGGGCCCCCTTTATGATTATCGGGTCGCCGGGAGGAGCCACCATTATTACCACGGTTTTGCAATGCATTCTGAATGTGGAAATACACCAAATGAATATCCAGGAAGCGGTTGCCGCTCCCCGGGTACATTCCCAGTGGTTACCGGACGTAATTATGACGGAACCGCGCAGTATTTCCAGGGACAGTGAACGCATTTTAAACAACAGGGGGCACATAACCGTGCCCTATCGCTGGGGATATATTGGTCAGGCCAACGGCATTTTGATTGGAGAGGACGGCTTTTACGGCGGCGCGGATCCGCGAGGGGAAAACGTGGCTGCGGGATATTAATCCTGCCGGAACCGGCTAATAATCGAACTCGCTTTTCCCGATAAATTCCCTGAGAATTGAAATCCCCGGTACGGCTTCTTCCTCTAAGGGTTCGAAAAAGGATAATAGAAGTTCCAGACGTTTAGCCTCCTGCCCTACCGCGCTGTGATTACGGACCTCCTTCAGCAGGGGACGCGCGTAGCGGGCCAGGACCGGGAATTCGTATACCAGGGACGTATTGAACATGAAATCGGCTTGTTCCTGGTGGGGGAAAATATTTTTTTCCTCACCCAGCCGCACGGAGGGCCATCGCTCCAGGGTCTGCTCCGGTGTGTATCCCCGGAATTTATGGTCCCGCACCAAGCGGCGGAGAAGACGATTGTCCGAAGTGGAGATACGATGGTTGGCATCCACGTTCAGTTGCGTAATCGCGCTGACGTAGATGCGCTGCAGGCGATCGCTCCCAAAGCGCTCCGACAGAACCGGGTTCAATCCGTGAATACCTTCCAGGACAATAAAATCCCACTCTCCCAATTCGATCCTCTCTTCCAAATCATGTCCCTCGCCCGTTTTGAAATTGAACTCCCTTCGGGGAATCGAATTCCCCCGCAACAAATCGTCCAGGCGTTCGGAAAGCAAATCAACGTCCAGGGCTTCGATGGATTCAAAATCCTGTTTGCCATCGGGGCCCACGGGAATAAGTTTTCGATCAATGAAATAGTCGTCCATGGATAATTGGTGAGTGCGAAAACCATTCACTCGCAACTGGATTCCCAATCGTTTCGCGAATGTGGTCTTCCCCGAAGAAGAAGGACCAGCAATACAAATTATTCGTTTCCCGGGGAACCCGGCCACCAATTCGTCGGCTATATCGCTGATCTTTTTTTCATGCAGCCCTTCCGCCACCCACAACATTTCCTTTATCTCACCGTTACGGATCAGTTTGTTTAGCTGACGGATAGTGGATACCCCCAGGATACTTCCCCACTGCTCATGCTCTTCCATAATATTGAATAACTTGGGATGATCCCGAAACGTCCCCAGTTTATCGGGATTGAGAAGGGTGGGAAACCTGATCAGAAATCCGTCATCGTACTTTTGCAGCTTAAACACCTTCAGTTGTTCTTTGTCCACCGCCATCGGTTCAATCCGGTAATCCCAATATTTACCGAATCGAATAATCGGAATCATGTCGCTTTCCCACTGTTTGGCGATTTCCAGCTTGCTGTAGGAATTGGATTTATAAAATTCTTCGATAACCTTTGTTTTCGCTAAATGCTCGAGACGAAGCGGAGTCTTATTATTTAACCACTTACGCATTTGGCTCTCAAGCGCACTGACTTCTTCTTCGGTGATGGTTTCCCACTGTGCTTCATGACAGAAAAACCCGTCTCCGAAAGAATGTTCGATGACCAGCATACGCGGCGTAAAAAGTTTTTTAAACGCCTGGGAAAGCAGAAACGCGAGGGTCGCTTGTTTTGCAGGTAAATTCATATCGGTCCCCATATTAAGATCCAGAATCTGTTGCCGGTTTTCGGCCGGTTAAAGCCGCAAAAGAGGGGTCTAAATTAAAACAAAACTCACGTAAAACAGCTTATCGATATCGTTCGCCCGCGTAGCGGCGACGCGGCCGATTCGTTACTGCTTCCCGGCCGTGTTCCGGGATCCGTATTCCCATGGCTTTCGTTTTCCCCCGGTCCGGGGACTTAGTCACCGATGATTTTTATCAACACCCGCTTACGGCGACGTCCGTCGAATTCACCGTAGAAAATTTGTTCCCAGGGACCGAAATGGAGTTTCCCGTTGGTAATCGCGACTATTACTTCACGTCCCATGATTTGCCGCTTATGATGGGCATCGCCGTTATCCTCACCTGTTCGATTGTGGGCGTAGCGACTTAGCGGTTCATGGGGAGCCAGTTCCTCCAACCACTGTTTGTAATCCCGGTGAAGCCCCGGTTCGTCATCGTTGATGAATACCGACGCCGTAATATGCATCGCATTGACCAGACACAGGCCTTCCCGTATTCCACTTGCCCGCACGGCATCCTCGACATCCGGGGTTATGTTGACAAAATCCATCCGGGCCGGAACCTGCATCCACAATTCCTTTGTGTACGATTTCATAATAGTTCCTTTTTATCTAATAAACGATTACATAATAAATCACATAAACCCAGGACAACAACCCATGGAAAATGGCCCACAATACCGATTTATTAATGGAAAAGGAAATCGTTACCGCCAAAACGGTACCGAAGGTAACACCGTTTTTAATAATCTCGACTCTGGTCATAATAAACCTCCTGACATTTGTTGCCCTTTTTTATCATTTAAACCGAATTCCACGCGTTTCCATTGCCACGTGGTTTCCGAAGGAAAGATCGACTTCCGCAGGCAAAAAAGTTAATCATTTCACGACCGGAATTCCTTAATGAATTTGAGTTAGCCTTATTATATTGGAGCATAATCCCATTGTGATCATGGAACTGATGGACCCGGCCCCGACACTGAACGATATCAAAAACGCCGCCCGGCGGATCAAACCGTTCGCGCATCGCACTCCCGTGCTGACAAGCCAGAGCATAAACCGGATTGTGGGAGCAAATCTGTATTTCAAATGTGAAAATTTTCAGAAGACCGGATCGTTTAAATTTCGCGGCGCCGTCAACGCCGTCCTCTCCCTCCCCGATAAAATTGTACGGAAGGACGTCGCCACCCATTCTTCGGGCAATCATGCCGCGGCCCTGTCTCTGGCGGCACGGTTGTGTGGCTTCACCGCCCACATTGTCATGCCCGAAAATGCGCCGGCGGTCAAGATCCGGGCTGTGGCGGGATACGGCGGCAAAATCACTTTTTGTAAACCCAACCTGAAGGCTCGCGAACAAACACTCGAAAAGGTGCTCCGGAACACCGGGGCCAGGATGATCCACCCCTACAATGACCCGGCGGTAATCGCCGGACAAGGAACCGCGGCTCTGGAACTCCTGGCGGAAGGACCGGAATTAGACATCCTTTTGACTCCCGTGGGCGGGGGCAGTTTGCTCAGTGGAACAGCCCTTGCCGTCACGGAATCGCGCCCTCAAATACACGTGATCGGCGTCGAACCACAGCAAGCCGATGACGCGTGCCGCTCCTTCCGTTCCGGGAAACTGATTCCCGTTACAAATCCGGACACAATCGCCGATGGATTGCGAACCTCCCTGGGCAGCCTCACTTTTCCGATCATAAAAAAACGGGTTCACGATATTGTCACCGTCAGTGAAGCGGGGATTATTCAGGCCATGCGGCTGGTCTGGGAACGAATGAAAATCATCATTGAACCGTCCGCCGCCGTGCCGATAGCCGCCGTTTTGGAAAAGAAACTGCCGGTGGAAAGAAAACGGATTGGTGTTATCCTGTCGGGAGGAAACATCGACCTGGATCATTTGCCCTGGCATCCTGCGAAACCAAAATCAGAGGAGGATTTGAATGAGTGCTGAATTTTCAAGTACGGACGTTCCGTCCGGGCCAAGGGCTTTCATTCTTAAGGAACTCCAGGTGATCCCCGGTGTGGGACCTTCCATCGCCAGGGATCTTTGGCGGTTGGGAATTCGTTCCGTCGCTCTGACCTTAAGGATCGGGACCCCGAATCGCTGTACCATACTCTCTGTGAAATTCGTCAGCAACCGTTGGACCGCTGTTTACTCTATGTTTTCCGATGTGCCGTATATTTTGCTTCCAATGAAACCCGCGATCCGGAATTGCTTAAGTGGTGGAACTGGAAAGACAGCGATTGATTCTCCCCCGTTTTGCATTAATAACGAACATATACCTTATCAATTCACCAGCCACTAAGATCGCAAAGACGTATGAATAATAAGAAAAAGCGTGAAGAACAAAATATTTTTTAAAAACAGTTAGTGTTCCTTCGGGAAA
>JAADGP010000085.1 GCA_013152315.1 FCB group bacterium | reverse complement strand
ATGGCGCGCTGGGCAAAAGGAGTTGATGAGCGGCCCGTTGTAACCGACAGGGAACGGAAATCTTTCAGCCAGGAACGAACCTTTCCAGTCGATATAACCGACGATAAGGAATTGTTGAATACCCTCCGTGGGCAAAGTATTGCGATTGCAAGTTTTCTTAAAGCGAACAATAAAAAAGCCCGGACGTTCATGCTTAAAATCCGCTATTCCGATTTTAAGACACACACTTATCGGCGGTCACTTACATCGGCAACGGCGGACCGGGAAACAATCATTGGGGTTGTCACGACTCTTTTTAATAGGCACCGGAGAGACCGACGACCGGTTCGGCTACTGGGAGTAGGTTGTAGTAATTTCGAGAAGTCCGATCGACAGCTTGAATTGAAATTTTAAAGAAAATAGGCCGGTTTCACCGGTTTGGCGAATTCTTTCAATATTTAATCTTGTTTTACGTGTGATGAATAGTTATTTTATTCACAGCATTTGACTTGTTTGATGGGTGTAAGCCGTGTGTAAACATTGACTTCGTATGATCGTTATTATTCAGAAGGAGGTGGATGGAACTTCCCGGTTGGGTTGTTATGTTGCATGTTGGAGTTATGGAAAGGAGAGAATATGATTTTGTTTATTCGTAGGAATACGGGCTGAATATGGTATTAAGGTCGGTGAAACCTTTGGCCTGTTTATTAGAAATAATTCACGGGTGATTGAACCCTTCCCATTGGCATTCGAAAATCCCAATGTCATATTTTCGACGAAGATTCAGGAACTATTTTTAATATATTCATTAGAAAAATTTTAAGATGACAAAGAAAGAGAAAATAAATCAGGGGCATTTCAGCGACGGAATGTTGTTACAAATATTAATGGACAACATTCCGGATTGTATTTATTTCAAGGATGGACAATCACGTTTTATAAAAATAAATAAAGCCCAGGCCCAATTACTTGGTGTTAAGGACCCGGAAGATGCGATCGGAAAGACCGATTTCGATTTTTTCACCAAAAAACATGCCCTCGATGCATTGAAGGATGAAAAATCGATTATGGAGTCTCAAAAACCGATAATCGATAAATTCGAAAAAATTACCAATGCCGAAGGAAAAATTCTTTGGGTTTCTTCTACGAAAGTGCCGCTTATTTCTCCTAATGGGAAGGTACATGGTACGGTGGGAATATCCCGGGATGTGACCGACCGGAAACATCTGGAAGACGCGTTAAAACGTTCCGAAAGAAAATATCGTAAATTGTACGAAGAGTTAATGAACATTAATACGATTAAAGATATTCTTTTGGATGTCATTACTCACGATTTGAAAAATTCGGTCGGCGTGATTAAGGAATTTTCGGAATTACTGAATGAATCGGTTTCTGAAAATGAATTGGTGGATATGATCTACCAGGCCAGTAGTAATCTGATCGACGTCGTGGAGACGGTCACCTCTTTGGCAAGGATTGGTTTGGGGGAGGAAATCCACAAATGGGATGTGGATTTGGTTAAAATCATTAAGAATGTCGTGAAAGAATTCAGCCCGGCTATTTGTAATTGTAAGTTGGACCTTACCCTGGATTTACCGGAAAAACTGAAGGTATCGGCGAATCCGATCATCGCGGAGATTGTCCGAAATTATCTTAATAACGCGATTAAATACGGATCAAGCGGTGGAAAAATTATTGTCAGGGCGATAAAAAAGAAAAAATGTATAAGTGTGTATGTTATTGATTTCGGGCAAACAATACCGGAAAATATGAGGGAGGAAATATTTAAACGGCATGTTCAGCTCGATAAGAAACACGCCCAAACAGGTAAGGGATTGGGATTGGCTATTGTTAAGCGTATTGCCGATGCCCACAATGCGATTGTCGGTGTAAAACCAAACAAACCGAAAGGGAACCAATTTTATTTGCAGATTCCCATTGAGTGATCATCCTGTATTTCGAATTGTAAATGTGAAGTGATCAGCTAATTAATA
This sequence comes from FCB group bacterium, assembly GCA_013152315.1. Classification (GTDB taxonomy): domain Bacteria; phylum Fidelibacterota; class Marinisomatia; order Marinisomatales; family JAADGP01; genus JAADGP01. Next base: position 24,800 of record JAADGP010000085.1, on the reverse strand, counting down.
TTTTGTATTTGGAGCTATTTTAAAGCTTGGGCGCAGGTGAAAGTTGGGAAACCGGGGATGGTGATTCGTAAAACTCCGGTACACATTCTGATTTGATCGATGGGATTTGTAATTACTAATACTATTTAATCCATTTTCAGTAATCCACGGTATAAAGTGTTTTTATTTTTAGTCTTTCAGATTTCCGATCGAACGTATCAACGATCAATAAAAGAAATTTTTCAACTGAAAATATAAGAACTCAATATTAAATGAATTAAATCGTGGGGAGGAAAAGTGGCTAAGAATCACTCATTCCTGAGGATTACGAAAGTTCATTTGTCGGGTATTTCTCCCAATGCCGTGACCTGTATCGGAAATACCAAATTACTCAATTTCAATCCCACGGCCCTGTTCTGTTCGGTAAAATGTCCCGGCGAATTAATCCTCAAAACCTATGACTTGGTGTCGGAATACCGCAAAATCGGGGTCGCGGTGATCAGCGGTTTTCATTCTCCCATGGAAAAGGAATGTCTGAACATTCTATTACGGGGAACCCAACCGATTTTTCTCTGTCCGGCCCGCGATATTTCTTCAATGCGCATTAGACCGGAATGGAAACAAGCGCTTGAGGGAGGAAATATGCTCATCCTGTCGCCATTCCCGGAAAATACAATCCGTATCACGACAAAGACAGCCCTGGAGCGGAACCGATTTGTGGGTTCACTGGCGGAACAGATATTTATTTCTTATGCAGTCCCGGGAGGGCGAATGGAGCGTTTATGCAAGGAATGGTTAGCGGTGGGAAAAACAGTATTGACCTTTGATAGTCAATACAACGGCAATTTATTAAAATTGGGAGTGGAAGTTATTTAGTTTGAAATCCTCATTTTATGAATGAGGATCAGATGGTTGTTTATAGTCCTTTATTCTGTTAATTATTCAGGATCTTATAAACGATATCATTTTTCCGGACGGCGTGCGAAACTTTCAGCCCGATGCTGTCACCGGCATTGGCAATTAAAACCGGTGAACGGTTAATCTGCATGGATTCAACAGTCGTTTCAAAATCGGTTTCAACTCCTTTAATATGAATGGTATCTCCTAATTGCAGAGTACCGTGGATAATGTTAATTGCCGCCACCGAAATAGTATCGAAATAATCGGATACAAGTCCTATCATATGTTCTTTCATTTTGGTGCCTCCACAGCATTTAATTATACAACGAAATAATACAATGTGCTACGAAATGCAGTTCCTTTAATAAGAAATACCGGATTCCATAAAGGGAACTGATCGGTTTACGAATTTCGGGGAAGAATTATACCGAACAATCGGGAGACCGGATTGATAATAAATAAAAAGCGAAGCGATTTAGTACAGCGTAACGAAGTGTTGATATGTAGCGGAGGAGGGACTCGAACCCCCGACACGCGGATTATGATTCCGCTGCTCTAACCGACTGAGCTACTCCGCCAATTATTACGAGCCTTTTCGCTTCGGAAAGGAAGCAAAATTGCTGGCCGAAAATTTGTCAATAACGTTGAAAAAATGCGCCGCAAAGTTAGGGGGCGAATTGGTGAAAACCCAAATGAAATATGTCCCTTAACGTGGCTCCCTAACCGGTTGGTGAATAACAAAAATTTTGTTGAATGGCATGAAATCCTATGTAATTTCATCCGTCTTGAAGATCATGATCGATTGAATCATTCAGACGTAATCGAAAACAACTAAGGAGATTAGTACGATGTACGACTCTGTTGCGTCCTTCATGGACGATATTGTAAATAAAAATCCCGGCGAAAAAGAGTTCCACCAGGCAGTATTTGAAGTGGTTGATTCGCTGTGGGAATTTTTGCAAGATCATCCGCACTATATGTACGCGAAAATCCTGGAACGTATAGTGGAACCGGAACGCGTTATCATGTTCAGGGTACCATGGCGGAACGATCGCGGTGAAATTGAAATTAATAAGGGCTACCGCGTGGAGTTCAACTCGGCTTTGGGTCCGTATAAAGGGGGGCTTCGCTTCCATCCCTCGGTCAATCTAAGTATTCTGAAATTCTTGGGTTTTGAACAAGTTTTTAAGAATAGTCTTACCACCCTTCCCATGGGCGGCGGAAAAGGCGGCTCCAATTTTGATCCCAAGGGAAAATCCGATAATGAGGTAATGAGTTTTTGTCAATCGTTTATGACGGAGCTCCAACGCCATATCGGACCGAAGACCGATGTACCCGCCGGTGATATCGGTGTCGGGGGGCGTGAAATAGGGTTTCTTTTCGGCCAATATAAGCGAATCAGGAATGAATTCAGCGGCGTGTTAACAGGCAAAGGATTGAACTGGGGCGGGAGTTTAATTCGTCCCGAAGCAACCGGTTACGGCGCCGTCTATTTCACTCAGGAAATGTTGAAAACGAAGAACGAGAGCCTGGAAGGAAAAACGGTCTTGATCTCCGGATCCGGAAACGTGGCTCAATATGCCACGGAAAAGGTAATCGATCTGGGCGGTAAACCGGTAACCTTATCGGATTCTTCGGGCGCTATTTATGATCCTGATGGTATTGACCGGGGAAAATTAGCCTTCGTTATGGAATTAAAGAATGTTAAACGAGGACGCATCAAGGAATATGCGAAAAAGTACGGCGTGGAATATTTTGACGGAGAACGGCCTTGGAATATTCCCTGTGATGTCGCTTTACCTTGCGCTACTCAAAATGAAATCAACGAGGATGAAGCGAAAACCCTGGTGAAGAATGGGTGCAAATGCGTCGTGGAGGGGGCCAATATGCCTTCGGATCCCAAGGCGATTAATGTCTTTCTTGAGAATAAGATTCTTTTCGGACCCGGCAAAGCGGCCAATGCCGGAGGGGTAGCCGTATCGGGGCTGGAAATGAGTCAGAATAGCATGCGCATTAGTTGGAGCCGTGAAGAAGTCGACGAAAAATTACATGTAATCATGCGGAATATTCATGAATCCTGTGTTGTCCACGGGAAGGAAGGGAAGTTCATAAATTATCTGAAAGGGGCCAATATCGCCGGCTTTATTAAAGTTGCCGATGCGATGCTGGATCAAGGTGTAGTGTAAGCAAGTAGGTTACACCACGGCGGAGTATTTATTTCCGCCGTGGTGTAAAAAATCTTTGGCAGAGAAACAATAGTTGCGCGTGTCAGGATTATTATATATTTGAAAGATCAGAGTCGGGATTATTTTTAACGCAACTAATGTTTTTACTATGGTTTGTCGTCGATAGAATGAATTATGAGCCACCCCTGGAAGGAGCTCTTGTTCATAACGTGGATTAAATCCCGGAAGATTCCTGTTCGTCCATCATTTCGACTTCCGGGTCGACTGGTTTAAGAATTAATCCATATCCGTTCTTGCCGTCGATTTTTACCAATACCGGCAGTTTTAAATGAATCCAGGAAGTGTACTCTTTCTTTTCGGCCACGGGTTGTTCATGGAGCCAGGATAAATCCAGGTGATCGTTTTTCACCTTGGGATTAACGGTAAAGTAACCGATCCGCATACTGGTCACATTTTGGAAAAAATGGCTTCCGAATGAAGGATCGACCGGGAAGTTCCGCAAACCGACCTCAACAATCACCCGGGCGCCGGATATTTGTTGCCAATTTACCGGTACGCCAAGCCAGGGATCAGCCGTCCCCCAGCGTCCCGGGCCAATTAGAATGTAAGGTTTATCGGGGTAGAGAATACGGTTGAAGTATTCAATTTCCCTGGCAATTTGTGATGATTTAGCCACGTTGAAGGTTTCCGGGTTTACCAGCACAATGTCGGTTATGCCTTCAATAATTCCGTTACCCAAGGCAACCGAACTCCGGCAAAAAATATCCCCCATTTTTATCGGAGCGGTTTCCGAATCCAGTTCCAGACCACCGATAACCATGGGTTTGATTTGCAGCAGATAAAATACCGGCTTCTTTTTGGGGTCATTATATAGATTAACGGCGAATTCTATTTCCACCGGACACCCCATGGCTTTGGCTCCCATATCAAGCAATTCAATTAATATGTCCGCCAGGGGTATGGTATTCCATTTTAATATGGGAGCGAAAGTGATCACCCGGGTTCCTTCATATTGCAGGGAATCGCGAATAATATTGTCATCACTGCAAACGACACTGGCGGCCCACCGCAGGGCGCCGTCTTTTTCCGCCACATCCAATCCGCAAAGCTCCAGATTGGCATCCTCCCCGTTTTTTAACGGATCGATCCGGGGATCGAGATTCAACGCATAAAAGGTTCTCTGGGAATTGACAATGGTGGCTCTGACCGAGAAATATTGTGGTAAAATATGCGGGTAATGGGGAGAAAAACGCAGCGCTTTACCGCCTTCAACAACCGTTCTGCCCAATCCCAGGGCAATGGTTGCGATCCCCTCCTCACGTTTCATGTAGGATACGGGATAATAATTGATGCTTTGAGCCGTCCCGCTCAAAGTGGGATAAAACCGGTTGCCGTATTTTTGACCTGCCAACTCCATGATAATCACCGCCATTTTTTCTTCTTCATGGCGATGGGCGGAATTTTCGATCAGGGATTTGGGCTCCTGGAAATAAGTGGAGGCGAATACGCGAATGATCGCTTCACAAAGCTGTCGGTAACGAACTTCAGGATAGACGGCGGAATTGGGCAGCATAAAAGTGGAATAAGCTCCCGCTAACGGTTGGTATTGGGAATCCTCCAACAGGGTGGAGGAACGAACGGCCAGGGGATAATTCACGGCCGAGATAAAATCGCGAAGCGACTTGCGTAAATCGGCGGACAATTCCCCTTGTAAGAACATTTCTTCCACTTCTTTGTTGGATTTGGCCGCCAAAGCCTTATCCCATAAGTTGTTTTCGTCCATGAAAGTGTCAAATTCATCCGTTCCGATTACGGCCGTTTGTGGAATGCGAACATCAATATCGGGAAATTTTTCTTTTAGATCGGATTGCGCGAGAATACCGCCGATGAAGGCCAGCCCGCGCGCCTTTCCACCCAGCGAACCGGAGGCAATGCGAACAAAATTGGTGGTTTGGGCCTGGGTGTCCAGGGAATATTCCACCATGCTCCCTTTTAACTGGACTTCAAGGGCTTCGCTGATAAGATTAATTAAATAAGACCGCAGTTCATCCGCGTTCGCGAAGTCGTCCACCTGCACCGGACGGATAACGGAGGCCAAATCAAATTCCCCGCGAGCGGCCAGCCAATTTGAGAAATGGTTGCTGGAGGCGTGGTAAATCAATGATTCGGAAGGAATAATTTCCAGTTTATTTTTTAAATCATTCAAATTGGAAGCTTTGGCGATGGGTCTGCCGTCGCTGAGGCGGAATACGAAATCTCCAAACCCGAAATTATTGAGGATAAATTCGCGTAAATCCTGTAGAAGTGTTAAGGACTGCTTATGCAGGAAATGGGCGTGTATTTTCTTTGCTTCTTCGGCGTGTTTTTCTTCCGACGATTGCAACATTATGGGCATGGCCGGTTCAATTTTCCGGGCATACCGTGAGAATTTAATGCCCGCCTGGGGGTCAAGTTTGCCACCCTTCGGAAAACGAATGTCCGAGATGACACCGAGAATATTGGCGTGGTATCGCTTGTAATATTTTTTAGCTTCTTCGTAGGTGCTGGTTAATAATATCTTGGGTCGGCCACGCAAGTTGAGTAACCGATGGGCGTCGTTTAAACTTTTATTAATCAATTGTTTCGTGTGATACATGATTTCTTTATAAATCAAGGGAAGAATGACGGAATAATCGCGGGGATTATCCTCGATAAAAATAATTGCGCGAACATCACCCCTGGTGATGTCTCGATTGGCATTTCGCTTGTCTTCCATGTATTTGATAATTGCCGGAAACACATTGGCGTTTCCGGACCAGATGAATACTTTGTCGATCGCGGTCTTCGGTATATTCGGGGGCAATTGCTTGATTTCCGATTCATCAAAAGCAAGCAGAATGACCGGTTTTTTCGGGAACCGCTTTTTGATTTCCGATCCGAAGGTGATCGGATCCATATCGGTAATCCGCATCATGGAGATGATAATATCGAATTTCCGTTCCTGAATCAATTTCAGCGCTGCGGATCCGGTATCGGCGCGCCAGATTCGTGGCGCCGAACTGAAATTCATTCCCAGGTATTCATGCAACACCTGTTCGGTCAATCGGCCGTCCTCCTCCAAAATAAAGGCATCATAAGGACTGGCAACCAACAGGATCTCATAAACCCGGTATAACATCAGGTCCTGGAAGTCCAGACGACCCGTTGAGGCTAATTGTGCTTCTTTCATTGCCGAAAAATAAAAGCCGTGCGATTAAATCCAAACAAGAGAATGATACCGGTTGTTACTAACCTGGTAACTAAGGAATTCCTGAAACCGAAATATACCGGTTGTCGCGAACGAACCGGGACCCTTAATTTCGTCCCGGGAAGAAACAAGTCCCGGTTTACGTGTCATTTATGTTACAACAACGACCATTCGTCCTGCATATGCTATTGGATTTTCTCTATCCGGCAAAATGCTTGCTTTGTGATACGTTTCAAAAAACAACTTTTAATACCATTTGTCCAAATTGTAAAGACGCCTTTCGGTCCACAAATTTAGGTAATTGGATTAATACGGTAGCCAATCCCCTGGGGATCGACAGGGCATATTCCGGTTGGTTCTTCGACAATGAAATTCAAAAGGTTATTCATTCTTTGAAATATCAGGAACGAGCTAAATTAGGGCGTGAATTAGGGCGCTATTTGGCACAAGAACTCAGGTATAATTCCATCGGTCCTTTAGATATACTTATACCGGTTCCGCTACATCCGGTTAAAAAACGTGAACGGGGATACAACCAGGCGGAATGGATAGTAAAAGGGCTGGCAGAAATATGGAAAGTTCCCTATTCCCTGAACAGGTTAGTACGAAGAAAATATACGATTTCACAAACAACGCTTAATGCTGAAGAACGGTTGCGGAATATGAAAGACGCTTTTCGGGTAAGAAAATCTGTTGTAGGACTGAATATAGGTGTTGTTGATGACGTATTAACAACGGGATCAACTATTTCCGCTTGTGCAATAAGTCTGAAAAAAGAGGGTGCGAATCAAGTAGTAGCCATTTCTTGCAGTACCCCCATTCGATAATATTTCGGAGAACAAAGTAATGTTAAAATCACTTAACTCATTTGATTTAAAATTTAAAAAGGTCCTTATACGAGTGGACTTTAATGTGCCGCTACAGGATGGAAAAGTTGTCGATGACTTTCGAATTCGAGCGGCCTTGCCAACGATTCAATGGTGTTTGAAAAACGGGGCGTCCGTGATATTGATGTCGCATTTAGGTCGCCCGAAGGGCCAGGTAGTACCGGAATTAAGTTTAATGCCGGTCGGTGAAGTCCTGGCTGAATTGTTGGAAATGCCCGTGAAATTCTCCGATGATTGTGTTTCGGAGGATGCGATTGATGTCACCCTGGGATTAAAATCAGGGGAAATCCATTTGTTGGAAAATCTCCGGTTTCATCCTGAAGAAACAAAAAATGATATGGAGTTTAGCGCCTTACTGGCGAAGCACGGGCAGATCTATATAAATGATGCTTTTGGAACGGCCCACCGGGCGCATGCCTCGAATGTGGGCGTCGCCTCCTTTTTCACCCTGAAAGGAATTGGCTTTTTAGTCGAAAAGGAATTGCGGTACCTGCAAACGGTAATCCGCAAACCGAAAAGACCGTTGGTATTGATTTTGGGGGGCGCAAAAATCGGATCGAAATTGGGTCTGATTAATAAATTTATCGAAGAAGCCGACACGATTATCATCGGGGGCGGGATGGTATTCACTTTCCTGAAGGCCAAGGGCTGGCAGGTGGGAGGATCGCTTGTCGACCCGGCTATGATTGATACCGCAAAAAAAATATTAGCGCAGGCCAGGATGCATAACGTGAATCTGCTGTTCCCGACCGATGTGGTCATTGCCGACGCCATTGAAGCCACCGACCAGCCGGAAATTGTTCCGATGGACAAAATACCTTCATCAAAAATGGGTCTCGATATCGGCCCCGAATCGGTAAAAAAGTTCGCTTCCATTATTCAGGAGGCCGGCACGGTTGTTTGGAATGGTCCAATGGGTGTTTTCGAAGTACCGGGATTTGACGTTGGCAGTCGAGGAATCGCCGAGGCGTTAGCCCAGGCGAAAAAACTTGGAACGATAACCATCGTGGGTGGAGGTGACACGGCCTCCGCGGTGAAAAAGTTCGGATTAATGGAAAGCATGTCTCATGTTTCAACCGGCGGTGGAGCTTCCCTTGAACTGTTAAGCGGGAACTCTTTACCGGCCATATCAATATTGGAGAAATAAGATTATGAACAAGCCTATTGTCGCAGGAAATTGGAAGATGCATAAGACACCGCAGGAGGGGCATTCCTTCGTCGGTGAAGTGGTGAATTTGCTTTTGGATATAGACGGAGCGGAAGTTATATTCTGCCCGCCTTTTCCGGCGCTTTTTAAAATGGATGTTTATTTGCAGGCCGATCACCTTTCTTTGGGAGCACAAAATTGTCACTGGGAAGCGCAGGGAGCTTTCACCGGAGAAGTATCGACAAAGATGCTGGCCGCCTGCAATGTGGACTACGTTATTGTCGGTCATTCGGAACGACGGCATATCTTCAACGAACCGGATGAATGGATCAATAAAAAAGTGAAGGCTGTGCTCAATGAGGGTTTGAAACCCATTTTATGCATTGGGGAAACATTGCAGGAACGCGAGAACGGATTGACCGAGTCGGTTTTAACGAACCAGTTAACCAAGGGACTTGCGGGTGTGGAATCCGTTGAAGACTTGGTAGTGGCTTACGAACCGGTATGGGCCATTGGAACGGGAGTCAATGCCAAACCGGAACAAGTGGCTGAAGCGCATCGGTTAATCAATACGGTTTTGGAACAAAATACCGAAAGTACCCCTGCCAATAGAATCCCGATTCTGTACGGTGGTTCGGTAAAACCGAATAATGCCCAAGAACTTATTCTAACTGAGGGCGTTGATGGTTTTTTGATTGGCGGAGCCAGTTTAAAAGTGGAACCATTCACAGAAATAGTAAAAATAGTTGCAAAACATTACGTGAGGAAATAACGTGCACGGATTTTTTATTGCCATTCATACCATTATCAGTATTTTGCTGATAACGGTTATTTTGATGCAAGCCAGCCAAGGGGGCGGTTTGTCTGGAACCTTCGGCAGTTCCGCTACGAGCGCTATCTTCGGCGGACGAGGTGCGGCGACTTTTTTAAGTAAGCTGACAACCTGGTTGTCGGTCGCGTTTATGGCGTTAGCGATTTTGATTAGTTTGGTCAGTACGCCATCGACCGTTGATACCGAATCACTGTTGAAAAAGGAAGCCGAAAACCGGGTAATTACACCGGGAGCGGATTTATCGTTACCGGCCACCCAGGACACCGAACCTGTAACTGAATAAAAATAGCCGAAGTGGTGGAACTGGTAGACACGCTATCTTGAGGGGGTAGTGGGGGAAACCCCGTGCGGGTTCGAGTCCCGCCTTCGGCACATAACCAAAGGGAATTAGAGGTCGACTTATGAAAAAAACCTGGCAATTTGTTATCCTGTTGTTGATTACCGGATTGGCGTTAGCTCAGACCCCGGAGTCGTACCTGAAGCTTGGTGAGCAGAAAGCGGAAAGCGGAGATCTCGAGGCCGCCGAGTCGCTTTTCAAAGAAGCCATTAATCTGGATCCCACTTTCGCGCCGGCGCTGTTTGGACTGGCAAAAGTTTACCTTCGAAGAGGGGATATGAAACAGACTCAGGAATTCTTGCTGAAAGCGATTGAAGTAGAGCCGGAAAATCAGGAATATCGCAAAGAATATGAACGCATGGATGAGATAAATAACCTGATGAATGACGGTAATCGCGCAATGACGAACGGTCAGTATAAGGAAGCTTATGAGTCCTATCGGATTGTATTGGAAAAATTTCCATTTTTTGCCGACGCGGCTTACAGTATGGGGTTGGCGCTTTTCCGGCAGGGAGATTACGATGGTGCCGTGGAAGAATTTCACAAGGCGCTCGCTTTAAACCCGTATCATGAAAACGCTCGGGCCGCCCTTACCAATGTGGCGAAGAAGGCGTTTAACGAAGGGAACAATGCCTACCGCCGCGGCGACCTGGAAGGCGCGTTGGCGGCCTACAGAAAGGTCTTGGGAATCGATGACCGGTTTTACCAGGCTCAATATCAGATTGGTGTTATTGAAGCGAAACGGGGTGATTTGGACAAAGCCATAGCTGCCTATGAAAAAGCTCTGAAGATAAATCCCAATTTTTACAAAGGATGGTTTGCCCTTGGTTTGGCCAAAAATAAATCCGGCGATTATGAAGGAGCCCTGGAGGCTTTTCAAAAATCCGTGGCGGCAAATCCGGGATACGTGAAAGCTTATGTCAGTATGGGTGACATTTACAATGAGCAGAAAAATTATGCCAAAGCCATCGAAGTTTTAAAAACGGCTATCCAGGTGAACCCTTCCTACGCCAAATCCTACATTTCCCTGGCCTACGCCTATACCGAAACGAAAAAATTCAAAGAAGCTGCCGAAAATCTTGAAAAAGCCACTCAACTTAATCCGAAAAATTCCACCGCCTGGTTTCTGTTAGCCCAGGCGCATAATGAACTCGGTAATTGTGAAGAAGCCAAACGGGCCGCCTATGAAGCAACCGACCGGAAAAAGAATTTTGGCGGTGGTTGGTATGAATTGGGGGTCGCGGAATGGTGCAATGGGAAAGGCAATAAAACCGCCGCTCTGAATGCCCTGGAACGCGCCCGCAACGATCGCACCTGGCGTAAAAATGCCGAGTACATGATGGACAAAATCAAAAATCCTCATAAATATAGTGACTAAAAATCGTTAATATTGGGCAAGATACCTTTCCTGCCCATTCCTTTTAATGATTAAAACAGTCATATTCGACCTCGATAACACCCTCCTGGATTTTGTGAAAATGAAACAATTTGCTGTCCGCGCGGCAATATCGGCCATGGTTGAAGCCGGGTTGGAACTCGATGAAGAGGAGGCCTATCGGCAAATATTTAAAATGTATGCCGAAGGAGGGTGGGAAAACCAAAAAATCTTCAACGATTTTCTGAATGAAGCGATCGGCGGAGTTAATTATAAATATTTGGCGGCGGCGATTGTCGCCTATCGACATGTGCGCGAAGCCAACCTGCAGGTTTACCCCAATGTAAAAAGAACCCTGGTTGAATTATTGAAAATGGGAATTAAAATTGCCGTAGTTTCGGACGCGCCCAGCCAGGAAGCCTGGATGCGGATTTATTTACTGAATTTGCATCATATCTTTGATCTGGTTTTAACTTTCGATGATACCGGGGTAAGGAAACCTTCACCGGTTCCCTTTCAAATGGCGCTTGATGCCCTGGGGATTCAACCGGATGAAGCATTAATGATCGGCGACTGGCCGGAAAGAGACATGGTCGGCGCTAAAAAATTGGGAATCAAAACCATTTTTGCCCGTTACGGAGATACTTTCGGTACCGTCAATTCAGGCGCGGACTGGGATGTGGACAATGCCTACCAAATCGTCGGTATTGTTAAAGAGCTGAATCGTGGATGAAATATTCATCGGTACGGATATCGTCTCTGTTTCCCGTATCGAAGAGATTCTGATATCCGATCAGGGCAGGCGTTTTAAGGAAAGAGTATTTTCAACGCAGGAAATTTCCTATTGCGACAAGAAAGCAAACCCGGCCATTCATTATGCCGGTCGGTTCGCAGCCAAAGAAGCCATTAAAAAATCACTCTTAAGTTCCCGACTGTCCACCAATATTCCTATGCAGGCGATGGAAATCCTTCCCGACGACCAGGGAGCACCGGTAGTCCATTTGCACATTGACAACCGGGAGGAGGTGTGTTGCAAAGTGTCGATTGCGCATATCGACCAAACCGCCATCGCTTTTGCCATCCTCCAAAAAGTGTTATGAGAATATTAACCCGTAACCAAGCTGTCGCTCTGGACCGGATCGCCATCGATGAGATGGGCATCCCGGGCACTACGCTAATGGGTAATGCCGGGGCGGAAGTTGCGAAAAAAGCAATAGAGATGCTGAACGGAATTCACGAACCACGGGTGGCAATCGTTTGTGGAAAAGGGAATAATGGCGGCGACGGCTTCGTTACCGCGCTGGAATTATACGGGAAAGGTATTACGCCCACTATTTTTTCCCTTCCCGATGAAGAAAATATTAAAGGCGATGCACGACACTATTTCCTCCGCTGCCGGGAACAAAACTTGCCTATCGTCCATGGTCGTACACTACCCTCCGAAAATGCGTTTGATTTGATCGTGGATGGATTGTTGGGAACCGGTTTTCGTGGTGAATTACGGGACCCGTTAAATCAATGGACGGATTGGATAAACCAGGCGGGTGTGCCGGTTCTTGCCATTGATATTCCTTCCGGTGTCGATGCAAATTCAGGCCTCGTTGCCGCATCCGCCGTGAAAGCGACGGCAACGGTTACGATGGGGCACGTAAAAGTCGGAATGCTGCTGGAACCGGGAAAACAATATTGCGGGGAAATTATACCCGTCGAGATCGGGTTTCCCGCTATTCTCGATCGATTGCCCGGTTTGCAGTGGGAGACCGTCAGTCCTGATCTACCACGGAGGCTCCTTATTCCGCCTCCCAGCGATACCTATAAACATCGCCAGGGCAAAGTGTTGATTGTTGCCGGTTCGACCGGGATGACCGGGGCCGCCACCATGTGTACCCTCGGCGCTCTCCGTAGCGGAGCCGGTTTAACGGTAACGTGCGCACCGGCGTCCTTAAATCCGATTTACGAGGTTAATCTTATGGAAGGGATGACCCTGGTTTGTGAAGACCGGGGAAAGGGATATTTTCAAAAAGATAATTACCACACTATCCGGTCTTTTTTCGACTGGTGTGACGTGTTGTTAATCGGACCGGGTCTGGGTTCCGCGCCGGAGACGGTTGAATTGGTTAGGGAATTGGTGTTGAATGTTGAAAAACCGGTGGTTATCGATGCCGATGGCTTACGGATATTTCGCGCCGGGAGGGATTTATTTTCGCGGATAAAAGCACCGTTTATTATTACTCCCCATTACGGTGAACTGGGAGCAATAATCAAGGCGGATCATTCGGCAATCAAAGCGGAGTTTCCGGAAATAATCGAGCGATTCATGGCCGGTTACCCGGGGGTATTGGTTGCAAAAAACGCACCAACATGCGTGGCTTACCAGGATAAAGTAGTTGTGAATACAAGTGGCAACCAGGGCTTGGCGACCGCCGGTACGGGTGATGTGCTGGCCGGTATTATGGCGGGTTTCGTTGCCCAGGGAATCGCGGTTTTTGAAGCCGCGCAATTGGCGGTATTTATCCATGGTAAAGCCGGTGATTTGGTGGTAAAAAAGAAAGGTTTTCGCGGATTGTTAGCTTCAGATGTTTTACGTGCAATTCCGAAAGTTATCGCGAACTATGAAATTCAATAAATACCGAATATTACTAATCGGATACATGGTCACAATTTTGCTTGTTTCCAGCATACCCGGACATTCTCTTCCGCAATTGAAAATCCTGTCCTGGGATAAACTGTGGCATTTTATCGAGTATTCCATTCTTGGACTTCTATTAATGAAAAATGTAAATCCGTTCAAATTTCGTTTGGTAATCATGGTTATCCTGGCGGGATTTGTTTTTGCCGGGTTCGATGAATTCTGGCAATCGTTCATTCCCGGTCGGACTTCCAGCATATATGATGCAATTGCCGATGGTATGGGAATTATTACCGGGAGTGTAATTTCCATGTATCGAACGTTGAAAAAGTAGGGCCGTGGTAAAACGTCTTTCCATTAAAAATTTTGCAATCATTGACGAGTTGGAAATCGATTTCCATCCCGGACTCACTGTTATTACGGGCGAGACGGGATCGGGAAAATCAATCCTGATTCAAGCCCTTAGCGTGGCTCTGGGAGCCAAGGGAACGAAAACCATGGTACGCAGCGGTAGCGAACGGGCGGTGGTAGAAACGGAAGTTGATCAAACAACCTATCGGCGGATCATCGCCAAGAGCGGCCGGATTAAATCCTACATTAATGACGAACCCCTTTCGGAACCCGTATTTCGTCAATCGGTTACGAAATTGGTCGATTTCCACGGTCAACATGAACAACAATTAATCATGGACGTGAACAACCATATTTATTATCTTGATAGTTATTGCAATTTAACCGCCGATGTCGAAGAAATCGGAGATATCTTCAATTCCTACAGGGAAAGCAAGCAACAGCTCAAACAACTGAAAGAAAAGCTCAAAATGGCCCGAGAGCGGCAGGAATTGTTGACTTTTCAACAGCGTGAAATACTGGCCGTCAATCCACAACCGGATGAAGATTATCAGTTGGAAGATGAGTACAAGACCTTAAATCATATCGATGAACTGGTCGAGACAATCCGCAATCTGAATCGTTTGTTGACGGAATCGGACCGGTCTTTGTACACACAATTATCGGAAGCCATGCGTTCCCTGGAGCATGTGGCGCGGTTTGATTCGCAACTAAGACCGTTTCTGGATTCCCTGGATTCGGTAACCATCACCATTCAGGATGTTTCCAACGGATTGCTGGAACATATGGAGTCGCTTGACCATGATAAAACCCGCTTACTCGAGATTGAAGAACGACTTCAGGCTATTGAGGGTTTAAAACGAAAATACGGGGGATCGCTGGAAGCCGTGATGCTGACGCTCCGCAACATCGAAGACGAATTAAAAAATCTTTCAAATCTGGATGTCCGGATCGATGATTTGGAGCAAGAGATTCATCGCTTAGAGACGCGATACCAGTTACTTGCCGACCGTTTGCATGACAGCCGAACTTCGCGCGCCCGGCAACTGGCCGAAGCTGTCAAGAAGGAGATGCAGCGCTTGAATATGCCCTCGGCTGAATTTGCCATCCATATTTCGCAAAAAGCGGTTGATGAATCCTTTGTGAAATGCGGCGACACTGCCGTTTTGCCCACCGGCAATGGTTACGACCAGGTGGAGTTTTATCTTTGCGCCAATCCGGGAGAACAGCCGAAACCGCTGACCGAAATTGCTTCCGGTGGTGAGATTTCCCGCATTATGCTGGCGATTAAAACCGTCTTCCAGCAAAGCGACCCGGTAAACACATTGATTTTCGATGAAATCGACACCGGCATTTCCGGTGTGGCCGCTGAGAAGGTGGCGGAAAGCTTGATGAATCTTGCCCGGAGTAAGCAGGTAATCTGCATAACTCATTTGCCGCAAATTGCTTCCCGCGCCAACCGCCATTTGCACGTAACCAAACACATCAGGGGTGCGGAAACCCGGGTAAAGGTGAAATATCTGGATCGTGATGAGCGCGTAAAAACGATTGCGCAATTGTTCAGCGGGTCTCAGATTAGTCAGGACTCATTTCATTCATTAAAAACTATTATCGAAGCGGCTCATGGATAAAATTATTACCATTGGTGGCAAACCCCTGAAGGGGAAAGTTAAAGTCAGCGGCGCGAAAAATGCCGTATTGCCGATTATGGCGGCGGCGTTGTTGGTTGATGGCGTAACGAACGTAAAACGGGTGCCGAATTTGCGGGATACCCGTACCATGGCGCGCTTGCTGGAAATTGTCGGGGCCAAGGTCCGGTTTGAAGACAATGAAATGATGATTGATGCCCGGCCGGTCAATAACCCGGTGGCTCCTTATGAATTGGTTAAGACGATGCGTGCTTCCTTTTACGTGTTGGGTCCCTTGTTAAGTCGCTTCGGAATGGCCAAAGTTTCCATGCCCGGCGGGTGCGCGTGGGGACCGCGTCCCGTGGATTTCCATTTGAAAGGACTCGAGAAGCTGGGCGCCGAAGTCACTCTGGAGGGGGGGTACATTATCGCCCGCGCCAAACGGTTGATCGGAAACCGAATCCGGTTCGATATTCCCAGTGTCGGCGCGACCGGGAATATCGTCATGGCGGCGGTAACGGCCAGGGGCACGACGGTGATTGAAAACGCCGCCCGCGAACCGGAGATTGTGCAGCTTTGCAGGTTGCTTAATAAAATGGGCGGTGAAATCCACGGCATAGGGACCGATGAACTGACGATCGAAGGTGTCGATGAATTAAAACCGCATTCGGTGGAGGTAATTCCCGACCGAATTGAAGCCGGTACTTTTTTAATCGCCGGAGCCGCCCTGGGAGAAATTTGTGTATGTGGGGTTGAGCCGGAGCATTTAAACGCCGTGATCGAAAAGATCGAGGAGACCGGCGCAAAAATAACCGTAAGCAAAGACACGATTACCGTAAAACCGGCCAAAAAAGTGTTACCGGTGGATGTTACCACCGCCGTATATCCCGGTTTCCCCACCGATCTCCAGGCCCAGTGGACAGCTTTGATGTCCATCGCCGACGGTTCCTCGATCGTGACCGACACCATATATCACGACCGTTTTTCGCACGTTCCGGAGCTGAATCGCCTGGGGGCGAATATTAAGGTTGAAAACAACGTTGCTTTTGTTCGTGGTCAAAAAGAATTAATCGGCGCGCCGGTGATGTCCACCGACATACGCGCCAGCGCGTCGCTAATTATCGGCGGACTTTTGGCCAAAGGGAGGACCGATATAAGTCGTGTGTACCATATCGACCGCGGTTATGAAAATATTGAAGAGAAATTCCGTGCCCTGGGGGCCGAAATCTGGCGGGAAGCGGAATAATCCAATTTTGGGTTAAAATAATATTTAAGCATTGTAGATTAGTAAAGGATTTTAATTAGGCGAAAGGACGATAAATGCGGATTGTAATTATTGGCGCCGGTGAAGTTGGGTTTCATGTTGCCAAGGCCTTGAGCCAGGAGAATCATGATATCACCGTGGTGGATATTGATCCTGAAAAATGTCGCAGGGCTTCCGAACATCTGGACGTAATTGTGGTGGAAGGTAATGGCGCCAGTCCGAGAATATTAAAAAGGGCAAAAATTGAAGGCGCCGATTATGTGCTCGCGCTAACGCGGGTGGATGAAGTGAATCTGATCGCTTCCCAGCAGGCACACGTGCTGGGTGCGAAAAAAATCATCGCCCGTCTGCGGAACCAGCAATATACCCAGCGCGAATCGATTATTCGTCCCGAACAATTTGGCGTGGATCTGGTGATTCATCCCGAAAAGGAGGCTTGCCAGGAGATCGTGCGTCTGGTACGGCATCCCTACGCCAATCAGGTGGTTGATTTCGAGGGCGGCCGCTTAAGAATGATCGCCATCCGCCTGGAACCGGATTGCAAGATCATCGGGAAATCGGTGCTTCAGATTTGCGAATCGAATCCGAGTTTTAAATTTGGTGTTGTAGCCGTATTGCGGGATAGCGAAACCGTGGTTCCGTGGGCTGATTTTGTTTTCGAACAAGGGGATATGGCATATTTTATTGTGCGTACCGAAAACCTGGATTTACTGTTAAACATGTTGGGGACCAGAAACGAAAAGACCAACCGCGTGATGATTCTGGGTGGCAGCAAAATCGGTCGTTCCCTGGCCGAGGAGCTGCAGGATGAAATGTCGGTCAGATTGGTGGAGCGGCGCCGGGAAAAAGCGGCCCAGATTGCCAATGAACTGGAAAAAACAATGGTGATAAACGCCGACGGGACGGATGTGGAATTGCTCAAGTCGGAGAATATCCATGAAATCGACAGCTATATTGCGGTAACGCAGAGCGAACAGACAAATCTTTTATCCGGTTTGCTGGCTCATCACCTGGGAGTAAAACAGACCATTATTCACGTGACAACGACCGAATACCTACCCATTATTCAGGAAATCGGCGTCGGGTCGGTAATCAGTAAAAATATGTCAACGGTGAACTCGATTATTCGTGAGATTCGGAGCGACATTTCCGAAACCGCGCTGGTTACCTTTGATGAGATTGACGTGGAGGTGTTGGAATTCAACCCGGAAACGGGCAGTAAAGTCACCCAAAAATCACTGGCTGAACTGGACTTTCCGAAAGACAGCATCGTGGGAGTAATCAACCATCACGGTCACTTAAGTATTGCGCGGGGGAGTTCGCAGTTGACCGATGAAGACACGGTGTTGGTGTTCGCTAAACAGCGGGCCATACCAAAGTTGCGCAAACTCTTCGTCGCCTGATTAATGAACACCAGGACTATCCTCAACATATTAGGCGCCCTTTTGACCGTGCTTGGTATCACCATGGTCGTTCCGGCCTGTATTGCCTGGGGGTACGGGGAATATGATATGGCGGGCTTTCTGTGGTCGGCGCTGATCACCATCCTGATCGGATTACCGCTTTGGGTTTTTACCCGTAAGAGTCGGATATTAACCAACAAGGATGGTTTCGCGATCGTCACTTTTTCATGGGTGTTAACGGCCCTGGCGGGCGCTTTGCCGTTCTATTTCAGCGGAGCGATACCCAACTTTACCGACGCCTTTTTCGAATCCATGTCGGGCGTGACGACAACGGGCGCTTCCATTATCGGCAGTCCCGTAACCTTGCCGAATCTTCCCAACGGGATCGAAAGTTTGCCCCACGGAATATTGTATTGGCGTTCGTTTATCCAGTGGATCGGCGGGATGGGAATTGTCGTATTTTCCATTGCCATTTTGCCCTTACTGGGCGTGGGAGGCGTACAATTGTTCAAAGCCGAAGTGCCGGGCCCGGTAGCCGACAAGATACGTCCCCGGGTGCGGGAAACGGCAAAATATTTGTGGATGGTTTATTTGGGAATCACCCTGACCGAAATGGTACTGTTGGGGTTGAGCGGAATGGAATGGTTCGATGCCATGTGTCATGCCTTCACTACCATGCCGACCGGTGGCTTCTCCACTAAGAATGCCAGCATCGGTTATTACAGTAACCCGGCAATTCATTACATTATCATTCTTTTTATGTTTATCGCCGGCGTGAATTTTTCACTTCATTTTCGTTCCATTAACGGAGATTTCAAATCCATTTTCCGGGACCGTGAATTTCGTTATTTCCTGGGCATTGCGGTTGGGGTAACGGTAATAATTTTTATCAGCGTCAGTTCCGAGATGGGTAGTTGGTCGGAGAGAAACTTTCGCGATTCCTTGTTCCAGACGGTATCTATTCTGACAACCACCGGTTACGGAACGGCCGACTATCAATTATGGCCGTATATCGCCCAGTTTATTCTCCTGGCCCTGATGTTCATTGGGGGAATGGGAGGATCCACCGGCGGAGGAATGAAAGTCGTGCGCGTGATTTTAATTTTGAAATACGTCGCCTTGGAGACCCGCCGGTTATTGCATGCCCGCGCAATCATTCCTATCCGGATTGGGGATCGCTACATCAGCGAGGATGTGATTCGCAATACCCTTGGATTCTTCCTGTTTTATATCACCATCTTTGTTTTCACGACTCTGATGCTTACGGCAATGAACCTGGACCTGGAATCGGCCATCGGGGCCGCTGCGTCGGCCTTGGGCAATATCGGGCCCGCCTTCGGGGCGTATGGTCCCACCGATAATTACGCCTTGATGCCCGCCGCCGGGAAATGGTTGCTTTCGTTTTGCATGTTATTGGGCCGTTTGGAAATTTTCACGGTTATGGTACTCTTCAGTAGAACTTTCTGGAAATAGACACCGTTATTAAAATCGATGTCCGCCTACGTAATTCTATCAGCCGGCGCCTTTGACTACATCCTGAACAAAACCGGGAATATGCTGTTACGCTACAAACCGGAGGAGGTGGTGGCTGTCATTGATCCGAAAAAGGCCGGGTTGACCGCACGGGAAGTACTTGGTTACGGAGGGAATATCCCCGTTGTTAAAAGCTTCGCGGAAGCGCGATCATTTTCCCCGGATACCCTGGTTTTGGGGAATGCACCCCAGGGAGGTTTTATTTCCGATCTGTACCGAAAAGAAATTGTTTCGGCCATCGAAAGCGGGTGTGACATAATCAGCGGGATGCACGAATTCCTGAATGATGACGCGGAAATTTCCGAACTGGCTAAAAAACGGGGCGTTCGCTTAGTGGATTTGCGGCGACCGCCGAAGCCGCCCCATTTTCCCAAAGGTACCTGGATGCAACGGGAAGTACCGGTACTGTTAACGATCGGAACCGACTGTGATACGGGGAAAATGACCACGGCGTGGGAATTGACGCTAAGGCTGAGGGAGAAGGGGCGCAAAGTCAATTTTGTCGGAACGGGACAAACGGGAATACTGTTGGGCGGTTTTGGTGTGCCGATTGATGCGGTTGTGGCGGATTTTATGGCCGGGGAAATGGAATACGCCATCGATCAGGCGGCGCAGGATGCCGATCTGGTCGTCGTGGAAGGGCAGGGGGCGATTACCAATATGCTGTATTCGGGGGTTACCCTGGGATTGCTTCACGGTTCCATGCCCGATTATATATTGATTGCGGATGAACCGGGCAGAAAACTGGATGTCGCCGATTATCCCATGGTGGATATCGGCACCGTAATGAACCTGCATCGTGATTTAATGTCCCCCTTTAAGAACGTGGTTTTCGTAGGCGCGAATCTGTTGACATACAAATTGAGTGAAACCGAAGCTTTGCAAGTAATTGCCGATTATGAACAGCGATTGAATTTACCCGTAACGGACCTGGTGAGATTCGGGAACCGAAACCTTATTGATTATATAGATCGGCTACTGTCCTGATGGACTTGACGTACGCCATATATCGGTTACAATGCACTCATCCGTTCGGTATTTCCCGCAGCACCCATACCTATTATGACGTGGTTTACGTTTACCTTGAACAGGATGGTATTATCGGTCGGGGAGAGGCAGCCCCGTCGCAACGCTATAACGAGACCGTTGAGAAAATAATAACGGAACTGGAAAAGCCGTTGTCTTTGCCCGGGGAAGTTACCGACCCTCGGGACATCTCCGATGTCCTGCGCCAGGCCGCCGGCGGTTATCATGCCCTGGAAGCGGCCTTCAGTATGGCCTTGTTGGATTGGTGGACGCAAAAACTGGGGCAACCGTTATGTCGATACTTCGGAGCGGACCCGCAACAGACACCGCTTACCTCCTTTACAATTGCTATCGGTGATCTGGACCTGATTCCGCAAAAAATTGAAGAAGCGGAACCTTATGCGATCCTGAAAATCAAACTTGGTACCAACCGGGATAAGGAGATTATTCGCGCGATTCGCAACGAGACCGATAAAATATTGCGGGTGGACGCCAATGAGGGGTGGGACCTTGAAACCGCCATTGACATGTGCAATTGGCTCGCTGGTTACCACGTGGAGTTCGTGGAACAGCCGTTGCCGGCCGATCAGGTGGAACAAACCGCCCGGTTAAAAAAGGTATCTCCGGTAAAGATCTTTGCTGACGAAAATAGTGTCGTAAGCAGGCAAATCCCGGAAATTGCCTATGCTTTCCATGGTATCAATATTAAACTGATGAAATGCGGAAGATTGGAAGAGGCCAAAAGGATGATTGATACGGCGCGACAATATGATCTGGAAATAATGCTGGGTTGTATGGTGGAATCCTCAATCGGCATCACCGCCGCCGCTCACCTGTCATCCCTGGTCGATTATGCCGATCTTGACGGGAATCTCTTGATTAATAATGATCCGTATCAGGGGGTAAGGATCAAAGAGGGAAGGATCATATTGCCAACAAAGCCCGGGTTGGGAATTGATTTGAATGAAACCGGGAAACAGTCACAAGGTCTAAAATGAAAATACTCGGAATTGAACATATCGGCGTTGCCGTTCACAGTATTGATGAAAGGGCAGCCTTTTGGGAATATGTATTGAAGATAAATCGCACCGCTACCGAGACAGTCGCCGATCAAGG
This sequence comes from FCB group bacterium, assembly GCA_013152315.1. Lineage (GTDB taxonomy): Bacteria > Fidelibacterota > Marinisomatia > Marinisomatales > JAADGP01 > JAADGP01. The sequence goes on along the minus strand of JAADGP010000085.1, from coordinate 2,981 downwards.
GGTGTCGACGGCAATATTTGATACCGGAAAAGGAAAAATCGAATTGCTGGAAGCAATCGATTCCGATTCTCCGATTGCCAAATATATTGCCAAAAGAGGTCCCGGAATTCATCATATATGCCTTGAAGTGGATGATATATCCTCCGCGATAAAAGAACTTACGGAGAATGGAATATCCGTTATCAACGAAACGCCAAGCGTCGGCGTGGAAGGCTATTTCATTACCTTTATCCATCCCCGTTCCACGGGTGGCGTATTGGTTTTGGTTGAATTGGCGCAGAAACAAAAACCGTAATAATTCGTAGAGATATTTTCGACCGGCTGTATAAAGCGGTATCGATTTTAATAAATTATTATTTCAGTAACGTAGGCAAACATGTAATTTGGTACTTATGAAAACAATATTAATAAACGTCATTACCTTGTTGTTTTTGTTCAGTTGGGGATGTTCAACGGCGGACACACCGGAAACGATTACCATGGTGGTTACGGCCAATGTGCATGCTCAATTCGACCCCTGTGGGTGAAAGCGCAACCCATTAGGCGGTCTGCCTAGAAAAGCAACATATATTAAGACATTAAAGGAAGCGGGAAAGAATCCGATCATTCTGGATGCGGGAGACGCCCTTTTTGCGTCCGCTGCCATAAACGAAAATACGCGTGAGCTTGCGGAGTACAAGGCCCGGCAATTATTGCGTGGTTATGAGGAAATCGGATGTGATGCCCTGAACGTGGGCGGGTTTGAGTTTTCCGCCGGTTTCCCATTCCTGGAATCCCTGGTTGCTTCAACCGGAATTCCCTTTATTTCCGCCAATATCCGGGATAAGGCAACCGGAGACTTGGTGTTCGATCCTTATGTAATACTTGAAAGGGGACCGTTTAAAATAGGGGTGATAGGCGTTACCAATTTATTGCCCGAGTGGGTGAATGAATTGACGATGGATGATTATATCAAAGCCGGACAGGCATATATTAAAAAACTACGCGACAAGGTCGATGTTTTGGTTCTTCTGTTAAACGCTCCGCGAAAGGATTACGCGACGGCCGGAAAGGCTTTTAAAGATGTCGACTATATTTTCGTAAGTCGCGGCACATTACGAACCCGCCCGCAACAAGAGCAACCACCGACGGGACCGTTCCTGTATTCAAGTAGTAAACAGGGAAAATATTTGAGTGTAATCAACCTGACAATTGTAGACCCGGATTCTCCTTTTGTCGATGTGTCTTCCAGTCAAAAGCGAATTGAAAACGTGAAAAAACGCTTTGAGAGTTTGCAAAAACGCGATCCCAAACGTTCCCTGGAGGAAATTTATGCCGACCAACCGAATATACTGCGTTTAATTAAGGATTATCGGCGGCAAATGGATGAAGCCGAGCGCGTTCTGGCGCGGGCCGTGAATAAAAGTGTTTATGAAAGCGTTCCCCTTGATAGAAAAGTTAAAGACGATCCCGAAATGTTGGCTTTTATCCGTGAAGTGCTGGCCTATGAAAAAGAATTAAAGGGGAAGAATAAAAAGGACAATAAAAAGACGGTAACTCCGTCGTCCAAACTAAAAAAATCATCCCACGGGTATCAATGATTTCACGTTCTCCCGTATTCCAGGCTTTCGCCATTGTCATAGTAAGCGTTGTGATCGGAATCGGCGTCAACGCGGTTCGTACCGATTCAATTCCGTTGTTGGCCCAGGAATTGGAAGCGGTGGAATCTTTGGATCAGATTACGAATCAGGGGCCGATACCGCAAATTCGTTCCGTTGGTCTGGAACAAGCCAAATCCTTGTTTGATCAGGGAATACTATTTGTGGATGCCCGTGAAGTGGAAGAATTTGACAAGGGACACATCAAAGGAGCCTATCCGTATACCAACTTCATGGAATTAACGTTTAAACTGGATTCACTGCAAGGCAAGGATGCGCCATTGATTACGTACTGTGACGGTTCCGATTGCGGTTCCAGTGAAGATTTAGCTTATGATTTGCAAAGCGCCGGTTTTACGAATATTTTTGTTTTTTACGGTGGTTGGAGTGAATGGGTAGAGGCCGGCTATCCGGTTGAGAAACAATGATTGACAAAGTACTGAAATCCAATCTGATTTTATTGTTTCGCATTATTATCGGCGGCGTTTTGATTTATGCCAGCATAACGAAAATTGCGGACCCGGCGGTGTTTGCCCGGGATATTGGTAATTATCATTTTTTACCTTTCGGATTGGAAAACCTGATGGCCCTCATTTTGCCGTGGGTGGAACTTTTGGCGGGGATCGGACTTATTTTGGGAGTCATGGTGGATGGTTCGGCACTTTTGTCCATGGGGATGATGGCCGTATTTATTATTGCCATTGCCCAGGCCATACTTCGCGGTTATGATATTGAGTGCGGTTGCGGGTTAAAAGAAGGCCAGATGGTGGGACTGGACAAATTGATCGAGGATACGGTTTATTTTATCCTGAGTTGGCTCATATATAAACGTTCCAACCGCCGCTTTGAACTATACCCGAAATTCTGATTGATGCACACTTTATAGAGCTTTAAATTTGCGCACTATTTTTATGCGAGAGTAGCTCAGTTGGTAGAGCATCCCGAAATAATCGGGACCAAGGTCGGGGTCGCGAGTTCCCCCGATGAATCGAGGCGTCTCGCGCTCACAAAAAAAAGCCTCCATTCAGGGGCTTTTGGTCTTATAGTAGATTGTTAAACATTTTTTCGACTAAGCTTTTTTTATTTAAGACTCATCTACCAATTGGTGAATTCCACACATCATACTGACCCTGTTCTTCATCCAATTCCACAAAAAGTGGATATCCATTTGAAGGGGTTGAATCGTTGTTCCGGAATTTGATGAAATCTGATTGATGCACACTTTAGAGTGCTTTAAATTTGCACACTATTTCTATGCGAGAGTAGCTCAGTTGGTAGAGCACGACCTTGCCAAGGTCGGGGTCGCGAGTTCGAGCCTCGTCTCTCGCTCTTAGGAAAAAAAGC
>JAADGP010000070.1 GCA_013152315.1 FCB group bacterium | reverse complement strand
GGGACTGGTCTGGCGTTATTTTATGCAAAACCGTGAAGTAGTAGAAGGAATGGAGAAGATCGGTTTTTACAAAGAGGCTAAGGATTAATCCTATGAAATATTCGTTGGCGGTACTTGCGGTGCTTGTTGCTCTGAATTCCCATGCTATGCCACAAACCTATGTATTTTTTGACGAAAGTCCCACAGATGCGTCTTACGATCCCAGTTGGGGGTATGTGAATGCTCCCAGCGAACTGGAACGGGTCGGCGAAAAATTCCCGGTATCGACGGAACATGTTTTTCAAGGTGTAAACAGTCTGAAGTTGCACTGGACATCCAACGCCGGTGGTGACTGGGGGATAGCCGTAGCCGAAATCGGCTGGCCGGGACACGACGTAACGCTGGTGGATACGTTATCGTTTTGGGCCTACTCGGACACCCTTATTCCGGCTGAGGACCTGCCCTTAATCTATCTTGAGGATTTGGGCAATAATAAAACCGCCCGGTTCAGCCTGGCCGATTATTCCGCCGACATTCCTGACAGCCAATGGGTCGCGGTCAAAGTTCCGTTGAATATTTTCCATGGCGCCGCTCAGAATGCCGATTTGACTGCGATTAAAACCATCTTTTACGGTCAGGATATTGCCGACGGTGAAGAGCATACGTTGTATCTGGATGAAATCCGGATGTACAGGGGCAATACCAATGATACGATCCCGCCGGCGATTCCCACGGGGTTGGTGGCCACTCCCTACGAACGTCATATCGAATTGCAATGGACACCCAATACAGAGGCGGATATCCGCGGCTATAATATCTATCATTCCCCGGACGGGAATAATTATCAATTGGTAGGTTATACAACCAATGCCATGCCCATATTCAATCACTTTGTCGGTGGCAGCGGAATAACCGCACATTTTAAAATCAGCGCCGTTGACTCAAGCTATAATGAATCGGGTTTTTCGACGGAAGTTTCGGCCGTTACCCGTGCCATGAGCGATGAGGAATTGTTAACAATGGTCCAGGAAGCCACTTTCCGGTACTTCTGGGACTATGCCCACCCGGTATCGCACCTTGCCCGGGAACGTACTAACGGTAATGAGAATATCGTGACCATCGGCGGATCCGGTTTTGGTGTTATGGCTATTCTGGTCGGCATCGAAAGAGGATTCATCACCCGCGCGGAAGGCGCGGAGCGAATACTGCAAATCCTGAATTTTCTGAACAGCGCCGACCGTTTTCACGGCGCCTGGCCGCACTGGATGAACGGTGAAACCGGCGCGGTGATTCCTTTCAGTCAATACGATGATGGCGGCGACCTGGTTGAAACGGCGTTCATGATCCAGGGCCTGTTAACGGCCCGGCAATATTTTGATCAGGACAATGCCACCGAGAATCAGATCGATTCGCTTATTACCTATTTGTGGGAAACCGTGGAATGGGATTGGTACCGCCGGTCACCATCCGGTAATTATCTCTACTGGCACTGGTCTCCCAATTACGGGTGGACGATGAATTTCGCTTTAATCGGTCCCAATGAAACCATGATCACGTATTTGCTTGCCATAGCTTCACCCACCCACCCGATTCCGGCCAGTCTTTACGAGGACGGTTGGGCCGGCAGTCCCAATTATGACAACGGCAACACTTTTTACGGATATACTCTGGACGTGGGCTGGGATTACGGGGGTCCTTTGTTTTTTGCTCATTATTCGTTTTTAGGTTTTGATCCCCGCAATAAGCGTGACCGCCATACCAATTATTTTATTAACAACCGGAACCAGACCCTGATTAACCGGGCCTACTGCATCGATAATCCGGGAGGGTATGTGGGCTATGGTGAGAACTGCTGGGGACTTACTGCCAGCGATGATCCTTTGGTGGGCTACATGGCCCATGAGCCGATTCCGGGCAGGGATAACGGCACCATCGCTCCGACGGCAGCGCTGTCCTCTTTTCCCTACACGCCGGAACAGTCCATGAACGCCCTGAAGCATTTTTATCGCGATCTGGGCGAAAAGATCTGGGGACCGTTTGGGTTCAGGGATGCCTTTAACCAGACCTATGACTGGTATGCCGATTCTTATCTTGCCATCGATCAGGGACCGATCATCGTTATGATCGAGAATTATCGTACCGGCTTACTGTGGGAAAATTTCATGGCCAATCCGGAAATTCAACCGATGCTGGATGCCATTGGATTTGTACCCGATTCAACAACAACTTCGGTTGCTAATGAAGCCACTCCTCTACCGCATGAATTTACATTGCTCGGTAATTACCCCAATCCCTTCAATCCGGCCACCACGATCAGGTTTTACTTACCCGGAAATACACCGGTGAAAATTACCGTTTACGATATTCGTGGCGGAAAAGTCATGACCCTTGCCGACAGATATTTCCAGGCGGGGTATAATGAGGTTCGCTGGAAGGGTGTGGATGACCGGCTGAGTCCCGTCGGCAGCGGTATTTATTTTTACAAGGTCGAAACACCCCGAAAAATTCTCACGGGGAAGATGATTCTCGTAAAATGATGTTAATTTATCCCGTGTTGAAAACGACATTCCCACGAAGACACCGCGCCTTCATGAAATGAAAAGATATTTGGTTTTGACTTTTGTAAAAATAATTCATAGGCGTATTGAAATTGAAAAAGGCTTAGGCACAGGCTTATTGGAAGTCTAAAAGCGAAAAAAATAGTTTTGATCGGATAATCCTCATCGTACTGAAGAAACCAATTCTCCTTACGTTGACCCTGCTGTTTATTGGGGGTTGTTCCACGTCCCGGGACCAATCCGGCACGATCGAGTTTTGGGCGGTTGGCGCCGAAGGCGAACATATCCGGAAACTGATCCCCGAATTCGAGCGACGCAATCCGGGAATAAAGGTGCGTATTCAAACGATTCCCTGGACGGCCGCCCACGAGAAACTGTTGACGGCCTATGCCGGCAATTCAATGCCCGATATGTATCAATTGGGCAACACCTGGATCCCGGAATTTGTGGCTCTCGATGCGATCCTGGAATTGGATAGCCTTGTGAAAGCATCGGAAACAATCGGGGAAACAAATTACTTTCCCGGAATTTGGGCAACCAATATTATTGACGGCAAATTGTACGGGATCCCCTGGTACGTGGACACGCGGGTGTTGTTTTATCGCCGGGATTTGTTGGCACAGGTTGGTTATCCCGAGGCTCCGCAAACATGGGACGAATTACTGGATGCCTCCCGTCGACTGGTTCGGGAGAAAAAAGCGACTTATGGCATCTTACTGCCGGTTAATGAATGGGCTGGTCCGGTGATACTGGGAATCCAGGCCGGGTCGTCTCTGCTCCGGGATAACAATTGTTACGGAAATTTCAGTGGTGCCGAATTCCGTCGCGCCTTTGACTACTTCCTGCAGTTTTACCGTGAACGGTTATGCCCCCTGGGGATGTCACAGGTATCGAATATATACCAGGGTTTCGCCGAGGGTTTTTATGCCATGCTGATTACCGGTCCCTGGAACATCGGTGAATTCCTGTACCGTTTACCGGAGGATGTCAGAGGCAATCTGGCCACAGCAGTCCTGCCGGCCCCTGAAGCGGGACAACCGGCATTTTCTTTGGCCGGTGGTTCCAGTTTAGTGGTGTCTAAAAAATCACGAAAAAAGAATGCCGTATGGAAACTAATAGAATATTTATCGGAAGCCGGGACCCAGATCCGTTTTTATGACCTTACGCGCGATCTCCCGGCCGTCAGGGAGGCCTGGGAAGATTCGGTTCTTGTGAACAATCGTTACGTAGCGGCTTTTCACGAACAGTTACAAATGGTAAAAGCAACGCCAAAAGTCCCCGAATGGGAACAGATCGCGCTGAAAGTTCAGCAGTATACCGAATCGGCGGCTTATGGTGAATTAAGTCCGGAACAGGCCCTGCGGAAATTGGACCGGAACGTGGATCAAATTTTGGAGAAACGGCGCTGGTTGCTCAGTCGCACCGAAGAATGAGGCTAAACAGTCTAATGAACCCGTCCACACGCGCGGCCTGGCTATTCCTGGCGCCGGCCTTATCGGCGATTACCGTATTTTTCTTTCTGCCGGTAATTGTCGCTTTTGTAATGAGCCTGACCGATTTTGATATTTACTCCCTGGCGGATATCAGCAAGGCCCGCTTTGTGGGTGTGAATAATTATTGGAACCTGCTCCACGATGCCCTGTTCTGGAAAGCGCTCCGGAATACGACTTATTTTGTAGTGGTGGGTGTTCCGCTGTCTATTGCCACGTCATTGGGGGCGGCGATATTGCTGAATAACCGGTTTTTAAAATTCAAATCACTTTTTCGTCTGGCCTACTTTACCCCCGTAGTCACAACGCTGGTAGCGGTGGCGGTTGTCTGGCGTTACATTTATCATCCCCGCTTCGGATTGATGAATTACTGGTTGGGTTTATTCGGCGTGAATCCGATTGACTGGCTGGGTGATCCGGTTTGGGCCATGCCGGCCTTAATCATTCTGGCGGTCTGGAAAAATTTCGGTTACAATATGATTATTTTCATCGCCGGTTTACAGAGTATCCCCGATGAGCTATACGAAGCCGCGCATATCGACGGGGCGGGGAAGTGGCAGCAATTCCGGAATATCACCATACCGATGCTGGCCCCGACGACGTTGTTCGTAGGTATTATTACCGTTATCGGTTATTTCCAGTTTTTTGCCGAACCGTATGTCATGACTCAGGGCGGCCCCCTGAACAGTACGCTCAGTATTGTATTGCTAATGTATCAGGAAGGTTTTCGCTGGTGGCGAATGGGTTATTCATCGTCCATTGCCTTTGTTTTGTTTTTCATTGTATTTGTGATCACGTTAATTCAATTGAAGGTGCAGAAAAGCCGTGTTGTCTGAACGAAACGCCGGCAAATGGCTGTTGTATTTGGTCTTGATCGTGATCGGTATCATTACCTTGGCGCCGTTTGCCTGGATGCTTTCCGCTTCATTTATGCCCACCGGTCAGGCCAACACCTATCCTCCCCGGTTTTTCCCGGGTTCGATTACAACCGAACAATACGAAGCCCTGTTTTCACGCCTGAAATTGTTGCGGTATTTGCTTAACAGTGTGATTGTTTCGGTCAGCGTCACGATCATATCATTGTTTGTCAACTCCATGGCCGGGTACGCGTTCGCGAAGTACCGTTTCCCCGGGCGTGACCGTATTTTCAGGCTGTTATTGGCAGCCATGGTGATCCCCGGTCAGGTAACGATGCTGCCCCTGTTCCTGATGCTGAACCGGATGGGATTAATCAACACCTATTGGGGTATTATCATTCCCGGTATGGCCGGTATTTTCGGTATCTTTTTAATTCGCCAATATGTTTTTTCGATTCCGGATAGCCTCATCGAAGCCGCCCGGATCGACGGTGCCGGAGATTTTCGCATTTACTGGTCGCTGATACTGCCCTTGTGCAAACCGATCCTGGTTACGCTGGCGATCTTCACCTTTATGGGCACCTGGAATGATTTCCTGTGGCCCCTGATTGTGATGACTAAGGACACAATGTATACTTTGCCGGTGGCGCTGGCCAACCTGATGGGCGAACACGCGCAGGATACGGAATTGATGATGGCCGGCTCGGTGCTGACTATTCTCCCGGTCATGCTGGTTTTTTTGGCGCTGCAAAAATATTATATCCGGGGGATTATGATGGGTGGTGTAAAAGGTTAGGCCGGTAAATCGACCAGACGATCTCACAATCACGTTTCACACATCACGCATCACGTTTCACGTTTTACGTCTCACGCCATACGTTTCACCGACAGTCGCTGCGCTCCGTTGGGATCTCCGCTACGCTCCGACACGCATCATGTCTCATACCGGAGTTGCGTTTATTCGGGTTTTTATTCAATCTTTTACCGGATTCCGAATGTGACGGCCTTTTATTGACAATGTGAATTATTACCTGTTATCTGAGTCCTGTACCTTTCGGAATATTTAAAATCAAATGGACATTGTCGCGGTTCTTATTTTGTCTCGTCAGGGACGAAATATGAATCCTCCGTAATTTCATCAACATTAACAAAAAATAAACAACGTCGTGATCATGGTTTTTATCCGTATTGGGAAATAAACTGTTGTCATAAAGTTGGGAATTATTATAATATAGACTTGCAAACGTTTGCGGTATCGTTTGCGTTCTCGACGTTCGCCACCTTAATTTCGGGCCATCAATTCACAAACCATTTTGTGTTTAAGTTGACTAATAAATTCATATTAGAAAGGAGTGTGCGTCATTTTAAAAAATCGTACCAAGGAAAAATTACAAAACGGTGAGGTTGTTGTTGGCAATTTCACTTCCTTTATTTCACCTGAGATTGTGGAAATAATCGGCAATGTAGGTTTTGATTTCGTTGTTTTGGACGCGGAACACGGACCGATGGGTCCCGAAAGTTGCATGAATCTGACAAGAGCCGCGGAAGTTTCGAATACCACCCCAATTGTGCGTGTACCGAAAAATGAAACGGAAACCATCCTGCGCTACATGGACACCGGGATCCAGGGTATTCATGTGCCCCAAATGAACACGGCCGAAGATGCGCGGGCCTGCGTTAAAGCGGTTAAATACTATCCCGAAGGAGATCGCGGTTTAAGTCGTACCCGGGCCGGGGATTTCGGGGTAAAAATGTCGTTGCCCGAATTCCTCGATTATTCCAACCGGGAATCGCTCACTATCGTGCACATTGAAAACATGGAAGGGGTGAACAACCTGCCGGAAATACTGGAAGTCGATGGTATCGACGTGATTTACATCGGTCCCGTGGATCTGTCCGGTTCCCTGGGATGCCCTTGCAAAATGGATGATCCCCGGCTGAAGGAAGCAATCGACAGAATCATTAAGCTGACTGTGGAATCCGATAAATACCTGGGAATATATGTGGGGGATGTGGAAACCGCGAAAAAATATATCGACCGGGGGGCGCAATATATCGCCACCAGTATTTATGGGTTTATTATTCCACCAATGCAGGATTTTGTCAAGCGCCTGAAATAAGGATCCGAAATAACGAAGAGTTTGACGAAATAAAAATTCAGGAGTACGTTCATGGAGTTACTAATAAACGGTGAGTGGTTTACAAGCTCCCGGGTTCTCGAGGTGAAAAACCCTTATGACGATTCGGTGATTGATACCGTTCCTCTGGCCAGCAAAGCTGATATTGACAAAACGTTAAGCGGTCTTGAAACCGGCTTTGAAGAAATGAAAGAACTTTCCAGTTTGGAACGTTCGCAAATATTGCACAAGACCGCTAGGTTAATTAAAGAGAATGAAGAAGACCTGGTTCGAACCCTGGCGGCGGAGTCAGGTAAACTTCTCAGCGAAGCCCGCACGGAAGTGTACCGGTCATTGGTTGTCGTAGGGTTGGCGGCCGAAGAGACAAAACGAATCGGCGGTGAAGTGTTGCCCATGGATTACGAACCGTGGGGTAAAAACCGGATTGGTTTTTATCGCCACGTACCCAAAGGGATCATCAGCGCGATTTCCCCCTTTAATTTTCCCCTCTTGCTCTCTCTGCATAAAATCGCGCCGGCCCTGGCCAGTGGAAATGCGGTTATCGTTAAACCGGCTTCCAAAACACCATTGGCAACACTAAAGGTCTGCCGTTTCCTCCTTGAGGCCGGTCTGCCGCCGAAGGCGTTGAGCGCGGTTGTGGGTAACAGTAGTGAAATCGGTGACATGCTGGTGGCCGATGACCGCGTGGCCATGGTCACGTTCACCGGGAGCCGCGGGGTAGGTGAAGCGATCCTGCGAAAAGCTGGAATCAAAATGGTGACGTTGGAATTGGGTTCCAACGCGGCGGTGATTATTACCGAAGGAACCGACCTCGAGAAAGCGGCCAAGGCAGTTGTCAGGGGCAGTTACAGTTACGCCGGACAAATCTGTATTTCCCTCCAGAGAGCTTTTGTTGACCGAAAAATATATCAGCCCTTTTTGGATGTTCTGGTGCCCTTGGTCGCGGAATTAAAAGTCGGCGATCAATTCGCGGAAGATACCGATGTTTGTCCGATGATTTCGAAAGCCGAAGCGGCCCGAGTGCAATCGTGGATCGATCGGGCCACCGGAAAAGGGGCGAAAATATTGGCCGGCGGCAAAGGCGACGGCACATTGTTTGCCCCCACCGTTCTTACCGACGTTGACCTCGATATGGAAGTTGTCTGTGACGAAGTTTTCGGTCCTTTGGTAAGTGTGATTCCTTACGATTCCATTGATGACGCCTTCAAAATGGTTAATTCCTCGGAGTACGGATTGAACGCGGGTATTTTCACGGATGATGTGAATCTTGCTTTCAGGGCGATCAAGGAGATCGAAGTGGGAGCTCTGCTGATTAACGATATCCCGGGCTTCCGTGTGGATAATATGCCCTATGGTGGTGTCAAGAAAAGCGGGCTGGGCCGCGAAGGCGTTCGCTTTGCGATGGAAGAAATGACCGAAAAGCGGATGGCGATTTTCACGCTTTAACGGAAGAAAATATATTTGAGAGCTACAATCAATATCAATCCGGCTCGTATTGAAGGAACCGTTAGTCCTCTTTTATATGGCAGTGGATTCGAAAATCTTGCCGGTGCAGTAGATTCCGGTCTTTGGATTGGTAAAGATACCGGGAACAAAACCTACCGGGGGCACGGATGCCGGGTCGATCTCATGGAGAGAATAATAGATCTAAAGCCCGGTTTTATTCGTTGGCCCGGGGGTTGGGTATCCGAACGTTACCGATGGAAAGAAGGGATCGGCGATCCCAAAAAACGCCCCGAACGCACGATCTATTATTCTCCCGTTAAGTACAAGGAACATCCCTGTGTCGAATCCAATCAATTCGGAACCGATGAATTTATGCGGTTCTGCCAGGATCTTGGAGCCGAACCCATTCTGGTGCTTAATTGTTTCGGACCGGAAAATAATGTGAGTCAGGAAACATTACTGGAGGAAGCGGTACAGTGGCTGGAATATTGTAACGGTGACAGCAATACCGAATACGGCGGTCTCCGCGCCGATAATGGCAATCCCGAACCATATCATGTGAAATACTGGGAAATCGGGAACGAGGCCTGGAGCAACATGGATGTGCAGGAATATATAAGACGTTACCTTCCTTTTGCCAAAGCTTTAAAAGCAAAAGATCCTTCCATTCAGCTCATAGCGACCGGTTTTAAACCGGAATGGAACGCTATATTATTGTCGGAAGCCGGTGCCTATATGGATTTTATCGCGTTACATGATTATCCTTCCTGCGATTATTCCGGAGCCATGGCTATACCGCTATTGTGGGAGGATAAACTAATTGAACTGAAAAAGACAATTAAGGAATTACCGCACGGGAAAGATATTAAAGTTTCTTTTAATGAGTGGAACAGCAATACCAACTGGAAAAATTCCTCGACTCTGAAAGAGGGCCTGTATGGTGCGGCGCTTCTGAATGTGCTTGAGCGTCAATCGGATTTTGTTGAACATGCCGGGGCGTGGCCACTGCTCCGGCGGGTTCAACCAAAAGACAGCCCGGCCACGGACCATGGATTAATATTTTTCGATGATGACCGTAATTTTGTTACGCCGGTGTATTTGGTTTCTAAGCTGTATCGTGATCATTTCGCTCCGGAGAGAATCTTTTGCGAAGTCGAATGTCCGGCGTTTGATTATCAGGTTGTTTCCGATACGCCGGGCCTGAAAGCCGAATCGAATGTTAATCGCAAAGTACCCGTGTTGGATGCCGTGGCGACTGTTGACAGAAAAAACAATCGTCTGGTTTTGAAAGTCGTCAATAAAAGTGAGAATGAAAGTGTGACAGCGGAGATAAACATTTCCGGCCCCGTTCGCCCGGAAGCGGAAATATCCATCTTGAATGGGGACTTCATATCTCAGCGCAACCGTATTGACGAACCGGAAAATGTTCATATCGTTCAGAAAAAATTGAGTGAAATATCTTCAACCTTTGTGTACACCTATCCCCCTCATTCGGCTACAATAATTGAAATGCGAGCCGCCTGATGATTCCCGGGTCCAATACTTTCAAAAAATATCGAAATTTCTCAATTCAGCTAATAGTCGCCGGGATTATTATTAATGCAGGTTATACGGGTGCCCAGAGTATATCCATTAACGCCAGCACGGTTGAGGATACGATTAGTCCGTTTTTGTACGGCACGGGGTTTGAGAGTTTCTGTGATGAAATCAACCTGGGACTGTGGGCCGATATGATCGCGGATAAAAGCCTGGAATGGGATAAAGACTTTAACGGCATCGCCGATAGGTGGTCTGCCATTGGAACCGGAGATAATACGGCTTTCTATGCTCATGATTCCCTGAATGCCTTTAATACCGATTATTCACAAAAAATCAGCATTACTTCCTATACCTCCGGTTATCGTGGGATCGCTCAGGAGGGGCTTTATATTGAAACCGGCAAGACCTATGCCCTGGGTCTGTTTCTTCGCCAAGATGGATTGGAGGGCGACGTAACGGTATCTCTGGCAGGAGAATACGGTACGTATGCTCAGGTCGTATTCGATTCGATTTCACAGGAATGGACAAAATATTCCGCAATCCTCACTTCCACGGCAACGGTCACCAATGCCCGATTGCAGATTACCTTCGCGGAAGAGGGCACATTATGGATCGACCAGGTTACGTTAATGCCCGGGGATAACTATCGCGGACATGGGACGCGGCGGGATATAATGGAAAAATTGGTTAAGACGCGTCCCACCATTGTGCGCTGGCCGGGAGGAATGATTGGCGACCAATATAACTGGGAAGATGGCATAGGAGATCGTGATAAACGGCCAACAAGAACAATGTATGTTTCCACCGTAAGAGTAAAACAGAATCCGGAAATCGATCCGAATCAATTTGGAACCGATGAATTTATGCAGTTTTTGGAAGATATCGGCGGCGCGGAGCCGATTTTAGCGGTTAATTGCGGTTTTGAAGTCGATGATCCGCTCCCGCAAAAATATATTACCAGCGCCGCCAACTGGGTGGAATATTGCAATGGAGATACCACAACCCCCTATGGAGCACTGCGGGCTGCCAATGGACATCCTGAGCCTTATAACGTTAAATATTGGAATCTCGGGAGTTCGCAAGCTCCGGCACTTGGAATACCCGCTGAAGTTTATGCCAACCGGGTCATTCAATTCGCAATCGCGATGAAAGAAAAGGATCCGTCGATTCAATTAATTATGGAAGATGGAGATACACAACAGTATCGACTTAAACTCTTGCGAATTGCCGGTTCATATATTGATTTCTACAGTATTCACCGGTTTTATAATAATAACTATATAAATACCGTGTCGTATCCGAATTATATCGAAGGTCTTTTTAAATATGTTAAAGGAGTGATAGATAAGGAAGTACCGGGGAATGATATACGCATTTCTTTCAATGAGTGGAATACTGATGCTTCCGTGGTTGATGGCAGAATATCCGGGTGGACGTTAAGAGAGGGGATTATCGTTGCCGGAATGTATAATGCGTTGGAGCGGCAGGCGAAAATAGTGGCTCATTCCGGGTTATGGCCGTTATTTCGCAGTGAAGATTCTTATAGAAGAATTGATTGGTTATGGAAACACAATCTGATACACTATGATAATCATCGCTTGTTTACTTCGGTTCCCTATCTGGCATTGGACCTGTATCGCTCCAACTTTGCTCCGAACAGGTTACCGATCGATGTTGTAAGTGATGAATTCAGTACTCCTCTAGCGAGCGATGTTCCTTATCTGGATGCGGTGGCTACAAAAAATGATGCCGGTGACCGGTTGATTATTAAGGTAGTAAATAAAGATACTGACAATGATAAAATCACATCGATTTCTTTAACTGGAAATCCCGCGCCGACAATTGATTCCATTGCAACCGTCTACCAAATTAATTCTGCTGATATATCCGATATGAATACCCTCAATAATCCAAACGCAGTGGTAATCGATTCTTTTACAATTTCTTATGCCGCAACGGATTTTCAATTTACCTTCCCGGCCCATTCCGTTACGGTAATAAAATTAAGCGGTTTATTTCCGTCGATAAATACGGCGGTCACAGGAGATGATAATATTTCACTCCCCACTCGACTTACGCTTCGTCAAAATTATCCCAATCCGTTCAATTCCCGAACTGTTATTCGGTACAGCGTGCCGGTGGCGGAGGATGTCCTCTTGGAGATCTATGATATTACCGGCCGCAAAGTGAGAACACTTCTAAACGGGAAACAGTCCCAGGGATTTAAATCTGTCCTGTGGGATGGCAGGGATGATAAAGGGGTAACGGTTCCAACCGGATTATATTTTTCGCGACTTACCGACGGGGAATCCGCGACGTTAATAAAAATGATGCTTATTAAGTAGGGAAAATTATTTTGTTAAAGCAGGTTCGGGTAAACCAGCTTTAACAAATGATCTGAAAAGAAAAATAAGGAGTATATGCGTAAGGCTTTGGTTTCGGTCCGGCCTTTTCACCAGCAGAAAAAAATAAACAGTTTAAATCCCGGGGGAGAATTCAGCATCTCTGAAAAACGGGAGATCATTTTCACACGGTGAAATTGACGACTTATTGAAAACGCAAAAGTTTTGAGCCTTTACACGAAATATATCAGATTCCCAATATGCCTTAATATTATGGTATTCGCATTGAATATCGATAATATAAAGGCACAAAGCATAACCGTATATTCGGATTCGGTAACGGGTGAAATCAGTCCCCTGCTTTATGGCACCGGATTTGAAAATTTCGGAAACGAAATACATCTTGGTCTCTGGGCCGATATGATCGATGGGAAAAGTATGGAAGGCGATAGCGATGGTGATGGTGTTGCCGATAAATGGAATCCAACCGGTGAAGGGAATAATATTATTGTCTACGAACACGATCCCGTTAATCCCTTGAATACGGAATATTCACAGAAAATCCAAATCACTTCCTATACGTCTGGTTATCGTGGGATCGCTCAGGGTGGGTTGTATCTTGCAACCGGCAAGACCTACGCCCTGAGTCTTTTTCTCCGTCAAAACGGATTAGAGGGCGGCGTAACGGTGTCCCTGACAGGAGAATATGGTGTTTACGCTCAAGTGGTATTCGATTCGATTTCGCAGGAATGGGCAAAATATTCCGCAACCCTGACGTCCTCGGCCACGGTTGACGATGCCCAATTGCAGATTACTTTTGCTGAAGATGGAATCTTGTGGGTCGATCAGGTGGTCCTGATGCCGGAAGATAATTACCGGGGGCATGGAACGCGTCGGGATATCATGGAAAAACTGGTGCGCACGCGTCCGACCTGCATCCGCTGGCCCGGTGGATTTATAGCCGAGCAATACGATTGGCGAGACGGAATCGGTGATCCCGATTATCGTCCGACGACCCTGGTATATGCTTCCGACGTAAGAAATCAATGGTATCCGGAGCTGGTTCCGAATCAATTCGGGACCGACGAATTCATGCAATTTTTGGAAGATATCGGCGGGGCCGAACCAATCCTTACCGTCAACAGCGGCTATGCAATTGACGGTCCTTTGCCTCAGGAATATATAACCAACGCCGTAAATTGGGTGGAATATTGTAATGGCGATACCACGACCCCCTTCGGAGCTTTACGCGCCGCCAACGGCCACCCGGAACCGTACAATGTTAAATACTGGAATATTGGCAATGAGCCGTGGCAAATGACCGCAACGGATTATGCCAATCGGTTTGTCCGATTCGCCATCGCGATGAAAGCAAAGGATCCTTCGATTCGATTAATCGCCGAAGATGCGCCCTGGTCATACTGGTTGCCTGACTTACTGCAAATTGCGGGTCAATATATCGATTTCATAAGTGAACACCGGTATTATATGGATAGATATGTTAATTCGATGTCTTACCCTAATTATATTGAACGTCAATTCAACGATATAAAAAATATAATTGACTTTTATGTCCCGGATAATAATATCCTCATTTCCTTCAATGAGTGGAACAATAACACTCCACAAAGCGGGGGAAATGCCCTGGGATGGACATTAAAGGAGGGCCTTTTTACTGCCGGCATGTTTAATGCGTTGGAACGGCAATCCGATATTGTTTTCCAATCCGGTTTATGGCCTTTGTTTCGGGGCGAAGCGGCATACGATAACATTCCTTACGCGCGACATAATCTCATCCATTATGATAATCATCGCCTTGCTACCTCAGTGACCTACTTAACCTTGGACCTGTATCGCGCGAATTTTGCTCCGAATAGACTGGCTGTGGATGTTGTCAGTGATGACTTTCATACTAATCTGGCAAGTAATGTGTCTTACCTGGATGCCGTGGCAACAAAAAACGAAACCGATGACCGCTTGATTCTAAAGGTTGTAAATAAGGATTCCGTTAATGATATGAAAACCACGGTTGCGTTTATGGGATATCCTGAACCTACCATTGATTCAATTGCTTCGGTTTATCGGATTAATTCTTCTAATACAACTGATATGAATACCCTTAATAATCCCAACGTGGTAGCGATTGATTCTTTCACAATTTCCTATGCTTCAGCGAATTTTCAGTTCACCTTCCCGGCCCATTCCATTACGGTAATGAAGTTGAGCGGTTCATTTCCATCGGCACAGACGGCGATTACAGAAAATGATAATAATATTTCACTTCCAACGCAACTTACCCTTTATCAAAATTATCCCAATCCGTTTAATATTAAGACCGTTATTCAATATAACCTTCCCACATCCGGGAAAATTATTTTGGAGGTTTATGATCTTGCAGGCAGGTCGGTGCGAACACTGGTTAATAAGACTCAACCGGCCGGTAAACAGAGAGTCATATGGAACGGGAAAAACAATAATGGGGCATCGGTGCCAAGCGGCCTGTATTTTACCCGCTTGACCTATGGGAATGCAACAAAAATTAAAAAAATGATACTGGTTAAATAGGACCCAATACTTGGATCGGTATTAACTATGGAAAGAATATTAATGAGTTACACTTCCAATTCACATAAAATTAAGGATGGTTCATGAGCAAAATATTAGTTACCGCACGGGCTTATTCACTCCAGGGGGAAGAAGCATTCAAATACTTAAAAGATCAGGGACATGAGATAATATTTAATCCATTCGGGGAATTTAATCTGCCGGAGGAAAAAATAATTACTTTGGTTCCTGATGTCGACGCTATCATAGCGGGAGAAGATTACATCACGGAGAAAGTGATAAACAGCGCCGGGCAACTGAAAATTATCTCAAAAGTCGGAATCGGGTTGGATCGCATTGACATTCCCGCGGCCACCAAAAGGGGCATTCCCGTTACCAACACTCCCGATGCCAATTGCCAGTCAGTCGCCGATTTGACGTTTGCGCTTTTGCTGTCGTTAGCGCGCCGGGTTCTGGAAGCCAACGGCTATCTCAGGGCGGGTGAATGGAAACCCCTGATAGGAACCGAACTTTGGAAAAAAACGATTGGTATTATCGGTCTGGGACGGATCGGCAGGGCGGTGGCGCGCCGGGCGAAAGGTTTTGACATGGAGATTCTTGCTTACGATGTTGTTCAGGACGAGGTATTTTCGGCCGCCAATAACATCCGCTATGTATCACTCGATGAACTTTTCAAAGAATCGGATTTTATTTCGATTCACGTTCCCGGATCCGCATCCACAAAGTATTTAATCGGCGCCGATGAACTGGAGAAGATGAAATCCTGTGCGTTGCTGATTAACACTTCCCGTGGTGGTGTTGTGGATGAGAAGGCGCTGATTCAGGCTCTGAAAAATGGAACCATCGCCGGGGCCGCCTTGGATGTGTTCGAAAAGGAACCGGCAATGGGCAATCCGCTGCTTGATCTTCCCAATGTAGTGGCCACACCCCATATGTCCAGTTATTCACGGGAGTCATTAGGGCGGATGTGTATGACGTCAGCCGAAAATGCAGTGCAAGTGTTAAAAGGAGAAATCCCGGGGACGGTTGTCAACCCGGAAGTGAACCAGAACTAAATTAATACGAGGATAAAAAATGAGTTTTAAATTAACCGAAGAACAGGAAATGCTGGTAAAAACGGTGCGGGATTTCGCGCAAAAAGAGTTAAAGCCCAAAGCCGCTTATTGGGATGAACATGAGGAATACCCACACGAAAACGTGAAAAAATTGGTCGAGCTGGGATTAACCGGCATGACGATACCTCCGGAATACGGTGGCGAGGGAAGACCTTTGATTGACGCCTTGCTGGTGGTGGAAGAAGTCGCGAAAGCGTGTGGCACCACGGCCCGGATAGTGGTGGAGACCAATATGGGTGTTGTGGGAGCTTTGATGAATCATGGTACCGAAGCTCAAAAGAAGAAATATCTTCCCATGGCACGTAACGGTGAAAAACCAGCCATCGCGATTACCGAACCCGATGCGGGATCCGCAGCCACGGAATTACGGACGCGCGCCGAAAAGAAGGGGTCGAACTATGTCCTGAACGGCAGTAAATGTTTCATTACCGGCGGCGGGATCTCTAAAATATATCTGGTATTCGCCCGTTTTGAAGATATCCCCGGCGCGAAAGGGATTGGTGGTATATTCGTCGAGGACGGAACCCCCGGATTTAAAATTGGAAAACGGGAACCGATGATGGGCTTACGGGGTATACCTGAAACCCAATTATTCTTTGAGGATTGTGTTGTTCCCGAGGAAAACCTCCTGGTGGCGCATGGAGATGGGTTTAAAAAATTGATGACGGCCTACAATGGACAACGGCTGGGCGCCGCCACCGTTGCTTTGGGAATAGCACAGAGTGCTCTTGACGAAGCGGTGGCTTACACGAAGGAGCGCAAACAATTCGGTCGCCCAATATGTGAATTCCAGGGGCTACAGTGGATGTTAGCGGATATGCACACCAAACTGGAAGCAGCCCGTCTTTTGCTTCACAGAGCGGCCCACAATGCCGGATACGGTTTACCGGATCACATGGAGGCAGCCGTTGCCAAAGCATTTACTACGGAAGCGGCGGTGCAGGTTACCAACGATGCCTTACAATTGTTTGGTGGATATGGTTACTCCCGCGAATATCCACTCGAGCGGTTGGTTCGGGAAGCGCGGATGTTTACCATCGGCGGTGGAACGGTACAGATGTTGAAGACCGTGATCGCGTCGAAACTGTTAGGCATGAAGATCAGCCAGCGGAAAGATTAGGCTTTTGCCGTTTAGGCGTAATTACACAAATTCGGGACAGCCGGGAAGTTCCCGGCATTGCCCGTTATGCTGAGCCGGCAATGTAAATCAGAAAGAAAATGAAATGGTGGATGAAGCACAGAATGTAAAACCGGCACCTCTGGAGGGAATTACGGTTCTTGATTTGACCCAGGCTCTGGCGGGCCCGTTCTGTACCATGCAACTGGGTGATATGGGTGCGGAAATATTGAAAATCGAACGTCCGGGGAGGGGAGACGACTCCCGTCATTGGGGGCCTCCCTTCATCGACTCCGAATGCGCTTATTTCATCAGTACCAATCGGAATAAAAAAAGCATAACCCTGAATCTTAAGGTTGATAAAGGGAAAGAAGTTTTAACAAAACTCATTAAAAAATGTGACGTTCTGATTGAAAATTTCAAGCCCGGTTCCCTGGCTCGCTTGGGTTTTAGCTACGATAAGGCAAAAGAGATTAATCCCCGGATAGTTTACTGCAGTATCTCAGGGTACGGACAGAATGGACCGCAAAAATACGAAGCCGCCTATGATCTGATTATCCAGGGTGAATCGGGCCTGATGAGCATTACCGGATTCCCGGAAAATCCGCCGACGAAAGTTGGAACTTCCATTTCCGACATGGTTGCCAGTTTCTACGCCATGCAAAGCATCTTGATGGCGCTGATGGTCAGGGAAAAAACCGATAAAGGCCAATATATAGATATCTCCATTCTGGATAGTGTGGTTTCACTTTTGACGTACCGGGCCGGGTTTTATTTTGCCAACGGCAAAATTCCCGAGCGAAAGGGAAACGAGCATCCTTCATTAGTTCCTTACGAGGTGTTTGAAGCCAAAGACGGGTACCTGACTATCGGGGTCGCTAACGATTACCAGTTCAGGAAACTTTGTCAGGTTATTGGCAAAGAGGAATTAGCCGACGATCCACGCTACGCCCAGAATAAATACCGTGAAAAGAACCGTGAGGAATTAAAAGGAATTCTGTACCCGATTATTGCGCAAAAAACCAGAAAATACTGGTTGGAAAAGATGAAACCGGAGGGAATTCCTTGCGGGGCGATTAATAACATTAAGGAAGTCGTCGAACTGGAGCAATTAAAGGTACGGGAAATGGTGGTGGATATTCCTCATCCCACGGTTGGGTCCGTTAAGGTGTTGGGGAATCCGATGAAACTGTCGGAAACGCCCGGTCGGATCAAAAGTCATCCCCCGGTATTAGGTGAACATACAGGGGAGGTGCTCCAGGCGCTGGGATATTCGGAACAGGAAATCCGCGCGATGCGGGATGAAGGCGTAGTGTAAGTGATGCGGTACATTTCCATAGAAATAAAGCGAAGGGGCGGCATGAAATGCTGAAAATTGACGCGCATACTCATTTGGGCGACTGCAAGACTTTCGGTATTCGGATTTCCGAAGATGAATTATTGCAGGGAATGGAGGCTTATCATATTGATGCCTCGATTGTCCAACCTCATCCCGGTGAAGATCATCCGGAAAGGGTGCATGACGATATCGCGGCCCTGATTGAGAAGCATCCGGGCCGGTTTTTCGGAATGATTTCCATGAATCCGAACATGGATAAAGAAAGATACAGGAAGGAAGTCGAACGCTGTATTACAAGATTGAAATTTGTTGGGATTAAGTTGCATACTTTCGGTCATGTAACTTCCCCGCTTTCGGCAAATGCCGATATTGTCTTTGAATCGGCAAAAGAATTTAATGTCCCGGTAATGATTCACACGGGGCCGGGAGTTCCGTTTTCGCTGCCTTCCCTGGCAATTCCCAGGGCGCGCCAATATCCGATGGTGCCGATTGTTCTGGCTCATTCCGGAGCAATCACCTTTGTGTCGGAAGCGTACGTGGCGGCCAAGGAATGCGAAAACATTTATCTGGAGACTTCCTGGTGTGGCGCCCATCGCATAAAATGGTTGATAGCGGAATTGGGGGCGCATAAAATTTTGTTCGGATCGGATTTGCCCAGCAACTTGCCGGTGGAAATCACGAAATACGAAACAATAGGGCTTACGGAAGAACAAACCCGTCAATGCCGGGGCGCGAATGCAGTAAGAATATTCAATTTAAAAGTGAGGTAAAAATAATGAAATTAGAAGGAAAAACAGCCATTGTAACGGGAGCCGGAGTGGGTATCGGAGCCGGAATCGCCCGTCGATTTCTCGACGATGGCGCGCAGGTTGTTTTCGCTGATATTAATCCGGAACCATGCCGGACTCTGCTGAAGGAAATCGACCCGTCGGGAGCACGATCGTTGATAGTAAAAACGGACGTTACCGACGAAAATCAGGTAAAAAACATGGTGGCGGAAGCCAAGAACAAGTTCGGAGGCATTGATATTCTGGTTAACAATGCCGGCGTGTTTACGGATACCAAAGTGGAAGAAACTTCGCTTCAGGAATGGAACCGGGTGCTTAGTATTAATCTTACGGCCGCATTTTTGTGTTCCCGGGAAGTGATTCCCCTCATGAAAGCGAAAAAAGCGGGCAAAATAATCAATATCGGATCGGTGGTTGCCAAGAATCAGTCACCCAATCCCAGCGCCGCCTATGCTTCTTCGAAGGCCGGAATACATCGCTTTACCATCCAGTTGGCTGTTGAATTAGCGCCGTTCAGTATCAATGTAAACGCCGTTGCGCCGGGTCTCGCCGATACGCCGATGGGCAGGATGCTGCCCGATGAAGCGTGGAACTTCGCGATCGAAGAACGAATTCCACTGAGGCGTGTGGCCACTCCGGAAGATATTGCCAACGCCGTTTCTTTCCTGGTTTCTCCGGAAGCGGAATATATTACCGGTGAAATTCTTGATGTCAACGGCGGACTGGTAATGGATTAAGCACCAGGTTTGGTAAATACGCGGGTAGGGCGACAGATATCGTTTTATCCGTGTCCATTCGAAAAATATCGGGGAGTAAAAAATGTCACAACACCATTATTCAATCGGACTTGATTACGGCACGAATTCGGTTCGTGGCGTCGTCGTCGACGTGGCCGACGGGCGGGAGATCGCTTCGGCGGTTTACAATTACCAACACGGAGACGACGGAATCATTCTGGACAGATCCAACGTCCATGTCGCCCGGCAAAGTCCGGAGGATTACATCGCGGGTTTTGAGTACGTTATCGCCCATTGCCTGGAAGCGGCAAAGCAATCCGCAAATATCACACCGGACCAGATTATCGGCATAGGAATCGACACAACCGGTTCCACGCCCATCCCGGTAAACAAGGAGTGTCTGCCCCTGGCCCTGACGCCGGAGTTTAAGGACAATATTAACGCCCAGGCCTGGCTGTGGAAGGATCATTCGTCCTCCAAAGAGGCGCAGACCATAACCGAATTGGCACAAAATATCCGGCCCCAATACCTGTCGAAGTGTGGCGGTGTTTATTCCTCGGAATGGTTCTTTTCCAAAATTCTGCATTGTCTAAACGTGGATGAAGAAGTTTTCGACGCGGCCTATTCCTGGGTGGAACTGGCGGATTTTGTGCCCGCTTATATTTGCGGAATAAACGACGTCGCGCAGGTTAAGCGCGGTATTTGCGCCGCCGGGCATAAGGCCATGTTTAATGAACAGTGGGGCGGTCTTCCCGATAAGGAATTTCTGTCCCAACTGCACCCCAAGTTAGCCGCTTTACGCGACCGGCTTTACGATAAAGCCTATCCCGCCGATGAGGTCGCCGGCTATCTTTCGGATGCGTATCAGCGAAAATTCGGTTTTTCGAAAGGAATTCCCGTGGCGGTCGGCGGTTTCGACGCCCATTTCGGCGCCGTGGGCGCCGGTGTGGGGGAAGGTGTGCTGGTGAAAATAATCGGTACCTCCACCTGCGACATTACCGTATCGCCGGTCGAACAAAAAGTGGACGATATACCCGGTGTGTGCGGGATTGTGAATGGTTCGGTTTTGCCGGGGTATTTCGGGGTTGAGGCCGGGCAATCGGCCGTGGGCGACATTTTGAATTGGTTCGTGGAAAAGATTTGCGACGGGGATGCCGATTACCACAACGTACTGACGGAAAAAGCCAGTAAACTCCAGCCGGGTGAAAGCGGTCTCTTGGCCCTGGACTGGAACAACGGAAACCGGACGATCCTGGTGGACGTGGAACTGTCCGGATTGTTGATCGGACAGACGCTGCAAACCACCCAGGCCGAGATTTATCGGGCCTTGATTGAAGCCACCGCTTTCGGGGCGCTCAGGATCATCGAGCGGTTCGAAGAATACGGGGTCGAAATTTCCCGGGTGGTCAATTGCGGCGGTATCGCCAACAAAAATCCCATGTTCATGCAGATTTACGCCGATGTAATCGGGAAACCGATGGAAATTGCCGGTTCAACGGAGACCTGTGCTCTGGGCTCGGCCATCTTCGGCGCGGCGGTGGCAGGCTCCGCCGCGGGCGGATACGACGATGTTGAAGAAGCGCGCAAGAATATGTTCGCGAAAAGCAAAAAGGTCTACCACCCGTCCGAAAAGAATCACCGGGTCTATCGCGAGCTTTACGGCTTGTACCGTACGCTCCATGACTCATTCGGCGTCCGGGGATATCAGGAAGATTTATTCCCCGTGATGAAAGAATTGTTGCGGATAAAAAAAGAATGTTCCCAAGCTTAATGACAGGTGAAATCCAATGCTCAGTGAATTAAAAGAAAAAGTATACCGCGCGAATATTGACATATACAAACAGGGATTGGTCATCTTTACCTGGGGCAATGTCAGCGGGATCGATCGCGACAAGGGGATTGTGGCCATTAAACCCAGTGGTGTGGATTACGATACCTTAACGCCGGAAGACATAGTACTCGTGGGGCTGGATGGACAGGTAGTGGAAGGGGAGTATCGCCCGTCGACCGATACGAAGACGCACCTGGTTTTGTACAATCATTTTAAAACCGTGCAAGGGATTGTCCATACCCACGCGGTTCATTCCACGGTTTATGCCCAGGCGCATAAACCGATTCCCTGTCTGGGGACCACCCATGCGGATCACTTTTACGGGGAAATTCCCGTTACGGAAATGATGACCGATGAAGAGATCGGCGGGGATTACGAAACGGAGACCGGCCGGTTGATTGTCCGGACTTTTGAAGAGAGACAATTGAATCCGGCTGATATTCCGGCGGTTTTGGTGGCTTCCCACGGACCTTTTGTTTGGGGGAGCAGTGTGGAAAAGGCGGTGTACAACGCGGTCACGCTGGAGGAAGTCGCCAAAATGGCGCTGCACACATCCTTATTGAATCCCGAAATAAAAGGCATAAAGCAAACGTTGCTCGATAAACATTATTTACGTAAACATGGCAAAGATTCCTACTATGGCCAAAAAAGTATCGAAGGAGAAGAAAAATGAGTGAACATAAAAATACATTTGGGTTAATTATCGGTAACCGCGGGTTTTTCCCCGATTCCCTGGCGGAAGCGGGGAGGACGGAAATGCTTAATCTACTTTCCGATCTTGGATACGGGTCGGTTTGTTTATCTCCGGAAGATACGAATTTAGGAGTGGTGGAAACCTATGCGGATGCCCGTAAGTGTGCCGAACTTTTCAAGGAAAATGCCGAAAAAATTGATGGAATCATTGTAAGTCTGCCCAATTTCGGCGATGAAAAAGGAGTTGCCGACGCGATTCGTTATTCCGGATTGGATGTTCCGGTGTTGGTAAATGCCTTTCCCGACGTAATGACGGATCTGAAAATGGGGCAGCGGAGGGATTCCTTTTGCGGAAAAATATCCGTTTGCAATAATCTTAGACAGTACGGTATTCCTTACACGTTAACGACGTTGCATTGTGACTCGCCCTCTTCCGAAAGTTTTAAGGAAGATCTGAATAAATTTGCGGCGACCTGCCGGGTAGTCAAGGGGTTGAAACGCGCCCGTTTCGGGGCCATCGGCGCCCGGACCGGGGCTTTTAATACCGTTCGCTACAGCGAAAAACTTTTGGAGGCTACCGGGATTAGCGTTGAAACCATTGACCTGTCCGAAATCTTCGGGATGATTGAGCGGCTGAAAGATAACGACCAAAAGGTCATTGATTACGTCGAATCGATCGAAAATTACACCACCGTTTCCGGGATCGACAAAAGCGCGATTCTGAAGATGGCAAAAATGGGCGTTGTTATCAGCGATTGGATGCAGGAAAAAGACCTGGTGGGTTCCGCTATCCAATGCTGGACATCCATGGAAGAATATTACGGCGTTGTCCCTTGCACGTTAATGAGCATGATGAGTCAATCCCTGCTGCCCAGTGCCTGCGAAGTGGATATGGGGGGATTGATTGCCATGTATGCCCTGCAACTGGCGTCCAACAAACCCAGCGCCATCCTGGACTGGAATAACAATGTGGATGATGATCCTGATAAAACCATCCTTTTCCACTGCTCCAATATTGCCAAGGGTCTGCTGAAATCATCTTGCATGGATTACCAGGCCATTATCGCGGGAACAGTGGGAAAAGAGAATACCTACGGCACAATTGTGGGGAGCATAAAAGCATCGCCCTTTACCTATTTCAGGATTTCCACCGATGACGTGAACGGTAAAATCACGAGTTACACCGGGGAAGGTGAATTTTCGGGTAAAGAACTTGATACTTTCGGCGGGTATGGAGTATGCCATATTCCGAACTTACAGGGCTTGCTGCGGTTTATCTGTGAAAACGGCTTTGAACATCACGTCGCCGTTAATCTTTCCCGTTCAAAGGATGTATTGCAGGAGGCTATTGGCAAGTATCTCGGATGGGATATCTACACCCACGGTTAAGCGGATTATTCCGAATTTTAAATGGATATCGACCGGCTTGATCATCTTGTCCTTACCGTTAAAGACCTGAACGCTGCCTGTTCCTTTTATACCAAGGTGCTTGGTATGAAGGAACTTACTTTTGGTAACGGTCGAAAAGCGCTGGCCTTCGGCAACCAAAAGATCAATCTGCACGAGTGGGGTAATGAAATTGATCCCAAGGCGTCGAGTCCGATGCCGGGATCAGCCGACCTGTGCTTTATCACGACGGTTCCATTACCGGAAGTGATAAAGCACATACATTCGTGCGGTGTGGATAT
>JAADGP010000121.1 GCA_013152315.1 FCB group bacterium | reverse complement strand
CAGGATATTTATGCCGATAGCTGGTACACGATTGAAGCTGATTTTACCAATCCCAGTTCAACGATAAGCCTGGGATTTATGTTGGTTGAGGGCAGCGAAGAAGTATTATTAAACGGCATTCCGCTTAAGCGCGGTGTCGATTACCAGATTGATTATTTCACGGGAACGATTGTACTGGGTGAGGCCGCCAATGACCCCAACGCCAACATTGAGATTCTCTATGATAAGTATGAGCTGGTTTCGTTTGATAAAAAAGTTATTCTGGGAACGCGCGCGCAAATGGATCTGGGGGCAAAATCATTCCTCGGGGCCACGGCTTTGTATTACAACCAGTCGGTGATTAATGAGAAGATCGAAGTCGGGTATGAACCGACCCGGAATTTCATTTGGGATTTGAACGGTCGTTTTGAAACCGGGCTTGAGGGCCTGACCCGTATGCTGGATCGGCTGCCCCTCATTGAAACCGATCGAGTGTCGACACTGTCGGTGGAAGGTGAATTCGCCCAGGTCCTGCCCAATCCCAATTCCATGAACAATCCGGCTACCGGTGATCCGCGGGGAGTTGCCTATATCGATGATTTCGAAGGCGCCAAACGAACCACGACACCGCCTATCCAGCGCCGGTTCTGGAAAGAATCATCGGCCCCGCTCAACCTGGAAACCGGGAAACCCTATTCTCAACGTAACCGGGCCCGCATGTTTTGGTACAATCCTTATGGCCAGGTTCGGACAAAGGATATCTGGCCCAATTTGTCGACCTCAATCCGGGCTCAGAATGAGACTACCGATATCCTGGTTCTGAGTTACAAGACACGTTCTCACCAGTCCCAGGTCCCGCGCGATTCGATCTGGGCCGGGATTACCACGGCTTTCTATTCCGGTGATTTTGACCAGACACAAAGCAAATTTTTCGAAATCTGGTTGAAGGGTGATGCCGGTAAACTGACCGTGGATTTGGGGAAGATCAGTGAAGACATGGACGGGAACGGAGTGTTGAATACCGAAGATGTCCCGGAATCGGGCTTGACGCTTGGGAACGGTTTCCTGGAACCCAACGAGGATACGGGTTACGATGGTTGTTTTGACGAATACGAGGACGGCTGGGGCGGCTGTTTGAATTCCGATTCCACTTACAAGGATTATCTTGAATATTATCAAAGTACCGGCAATCCCGTACCCATCAATACCGGCGCCGACGTCGATCCGAACGATCCGAACGGGGATAATTGGAATTATATTGAAGGCAGCGATATATATGATAAGGTGAATGGTACCGAAGGGAACGGTACCGGGGATCGAAAACAGGAGGGTGGGCTGTACCCGGATACGGAAGACCTGGATCGTTCGGGATTTTTGGACAAAACGAATGATTATTTTACGCAAACCTTTGATTTAAGCGACACGACCTATCTGGCGGGTATTACCGTGAAGGATGGTCACCCTACCGGCTGGCGGTTGTTCCGAATCCCCCTGAGCCATTTCAAACCGGTTAAAGACATCGAATGGAATGAAATCCGGTACTTGAGGTTGGTCTGGAGCGGGGTCGACTCGGTGGCGAAACTCCGGATAGCAAAAATTGAATTGGTCGGGAACGAATGGCGGGAAATGGGGATCGCCCCGGTTAATTCGGAAACGTACCGGGATGAATATTCGGAAACAAACAATTACTATGTTGATGATATTAAAAAGATCACACTTACCGATCAGGGTCGGGCGGACAGTATATTCGCCGTATCGGTGGTTAACACCGACGATAATGCCTATTATGTTCCCCCTAAAGGTGTGAAAGGCGAATATGACCGGATTAATGAAATCCGGGCCAAAG
This sequence comes from FCB group bacterium, assembly GCA_013152315.1. Classification (GTDB taxonomy): domain Bacteria; phylum Fidelibacterota; class Marinisomatia; order Marinisomatales; family JAADGP01; genus JAADGP01. Next base: position 4,226 of record JAADGP010000121.1, on the reverse strand, counting down.
AGCAATCCCTGGTTCTGAAGTTTAACGGCCTGCCGGCGCGATACAAAGGAGCCGCCAAAAAAACGCTGTTAACGTTGTCCGGCAACCGGGCCAAAAGTTATTTGACGTATGACCGCTTGAAAATGTACGTGTACGGCGACAGTCCCTGGATCGGAACCGACGAGACGAAAGTGGAAATGTTTATCCGCCTTGGTTTGGGAAACGACTTCTACGAATTGATCCAACCGGTGTATCACGGTTGGGACGAGAATCATGGCCGGAACGCCGTGAATATCGATTTGAATTGGTTGACCAGGATGAAGTTGCAGGATTCTACCACCGTGAAAAAATTCCGCCCGACAGACATATTTCGTGATTCAGCCGATGTTAAATGGTACTACTTCACCGATGAGGAGGGTGAGTTGACCGGAAAACGAATAAAAATCAAGGGTTCGCCGGCGTTAAACCGGATTCAATTCATTGTCGTCGGGGTCCGCAATATTGCCGACGAACCGATTTCCGGGGAGATTTGGCTGGACGAGCTTAGATTGAGTGGCGTCAAGAAGGATCGTGGAATTGCGATGCGGGTGCAATCCAAGTTTAATTTGGCGGATTTGGCGAACACTTCCTTCGTGTACAGTCGAAAAGACGCGGATTTCCATGTTTTGCAGCAAAGATTGGGTTCCAACCGGTCGAGTGAAGATATGCGGTTTAATATCAACCTGCAACTTCATAAATTCCTGCCCAAGACCTGGGGTCTGAGTATTCCCGTTAATGCTTCTTTATCGAATACAATCAACCGGCCTAAATATTTCCCCGGCACGGACATCCTGGTAAATCAGGATAATGTGCCGGACTCGATCCTGATAAAAAGCCAGGCCGTTAATATCAGTACCTCGATAGCCAAATCGAGCAAATCGGATAAAAAACTGATCAAATATACCCTGGATAATTTAAAAGGAAGTTTCAGCGCCTCGCGTTCCCTCAATTCAAACGAAATTATGTCGGCGGTACAAAATGAGAGTTATTCCGGTAAACTGAGTTACAATTTCAACTTCAGCCGGGAGAACTTCCTGCAACCTTTCAAATGGATAAATTTTATCCCCTGGATCGGTCCCAAAATGAGCAGGCTGAACTTCTACTATTCGCCCCGATCGTTCTCTACCATCTTAAATTTCAATGAGAAACTGGTGCAAAAACGATCCCGGGCGGGAACGAAATCCCCCGATGACTACAACTTCGGGTTAAGCCGTTCCTTCAACCTGGATTACAGGATAACGGATAATCTGTCCACGAAATACAATCGCTCCATTAAGAGCGATTTGGACAATTACCGTGGTTACGTCTGGATGGCCGTTCGCAATCTGGATCCGGGTATTGTAACCAGCACTATCGAAAATCTGAGCACCTCTTTCACTCCGACCATATTTAGCTGGTTTAAACCTAATTTTAATCATTCCGCCGGATACCGATGGGAAAAACCGTTGGGTGGCACCTACGAGGGAGCGCGGATCGGAACTCAACTTCGTTTTTCTTCCAGCGTTACCTTGTCGCCGGTGACCATTTTTGAACTGTTTTACAAACCACCGGCAAAAAAGAAACCTTCCACAACGCGCGGGCGAAGGAGACGCGGTCTGCCGCCACCAAAGGAATCGGAAACCAGGAAGAAAGAACAAAAGGATATTCCTGTTTTAACTTATTTCCATAAACTGTTAAAGAAAATAGACCCCATCAGCATCAGTTATACCGAAAACCTGAACCGCACCGGCAACAGTGTCCTGGGGAAAGTCCCCACCGGGTATAAATTCGGGTGGTTGCCGGATCACGGATTGAAACATTCGGACCAGGTCGGTACCAATACCGGTAACTGGGACTTTAAACGGGATCTTACAACCCGTTCGGGGCTTAAATTGACCCGCAATATTAATTTGAATTTCAACTATTCTCAGAATGTGTCCACGACCAAAAGCGGTTCGGGCGTTTCGCTGCGATCGATTTCGCGCGATTATTTTTCGTACGGCGAAAGACTGGAAAAGGGGTTCCCCTTTGTTGGTTGGAGTATGCGTCTGACAGGGGTGGAAAAATTACCGTTCATCAATAAAATCGCCCGCACCGCTTCCCTGGAACATGCCTACAGCGGAAAGGAATCGCGATCCTGGCAGTTTGAAGGCATCGATATCCCCGATATTGATTTCTTTAATATGAGTTCCTTTGTGAACAAGTACGGCGAATATGAACGTTCCTACCGGGTAAATTCCAGCTTCTCGCCCTTGCTGGGATTGTCAATGGCCATGAAAAAGGGGATCTCAAGCAATCTCCGTTATACCCTGAATAAGTCGGTTGAAGCCGTGCCCACCGGTTTGACTTTAAGAACCGACGAGACCTGGACCGCCAGCATGAACTATACCCACCGGGGCGGGCTCACCATCCCCCTGCCTTTCAGGGAAGATTTTCGTATCCAGAACACAATGAATTTCACGTTGAATTTCGATTTGAATAAAAGTGAGACAAAAGGGACCAAGAACAAAACGACCCTGGCTCAACAGGCTTTCAATTCCGGCTGGAAGATCGGTACCAGAATTTCCTATTCCTTCACTTCGCGGGTAAGCGGGGGAGTGGTATATGAATACCGCGAAAGTAAATCCAAGACTACCGGGCGGAAGATCGATCGTGATTTTGGTTTTGATGTGAATATAGCCATAAGTGGCTGATCAGTGGAAAGTGAATACAATGGATAATATTGCTAAAACATTGGCGCCGAAATTTAATGTGACCCGAGGGAAGGTTCGCGTTACGTTTCAAGCTCTCCGAAAACAGGTTTTCTTCTTTTTGGTTTTAGGATTATTCGGATGTTTCTCAACTCCCGTCGAATTCGACGGCAACCAGGCTTTCCGGTTTTTGGAGGAACAGTGCGCTTTCGGTCCGCGAAACCCCGGCTCCGAAGGTTATCTTCGTTGCCGTGATTATTTGACCGCGACGTTGAAACAATGGGCGGACACGGTTTTTTATCAACCATTTCAATATACGGAATTGAAAACCGGACAAACCTATGAATTGACCAACATCATTGCCCGGTTCCGGCCGGAAGCGCCGCGCCAGATCATGTTCGGCGCCCACTGGGACACGCGCCCCTGGGCCGATCAGGACCCGGATCCGGAACAAAGGGATAAACCGATTCTCGGAGCCAATGACGGCGCCAGCGGTGTGGCCGTTTTGTTGGAATTGGCGCGCCTGATGCACCGGAAAGCGCCGCCCGTTGGTGTTACCATCGTCCTGTTCGACGGGGAAGACCTGGGCGTGAGCGGACAGCCTGACAGCTACGCCCGGGGGGCTCTGTATTTCGCGCAAAATCTACCCGTTCCGAAACCGGAGTACGCCATCGTCCTCGATATGGTGGGGGATGCCGAATTGCGTATTCCCATCGAACGCTATTCGTACCGGCAAAACCCGGAACTGGTAAAAACTCTCTGGAAACAGGCTAGGGAATTGAAGTTGCCCGCCTTCCGGAATCGCCTGGCGTACCGGATATTTGATGATCACGTTCCCCTGTGGAAAGCGGCCCAAATTCCGGCGGTTGATATTATCGATTTTGAGTATCCCAACCGTTACACCAATTACTGGCATACTCAGCAGGACATACCGGAAAACTGTTCCGCCGCCAGCCTGAAACAAGTGGGAACCCTGGTGGCAAATCATTTATATGTCAGTGAGAAATAATTCGCCAAAACCATGGTACGACTGTCAACTGTTGTACTTCCGTCCGTCCGGGTGTTAATCTTCCGTAGGTAAATGTTTATGTTCAGCCCTAAATTAAAACTCATGCGTTTAATCGTAATCACAACAATCCTGTTCATCATTTGGGGGTGTCCGGGGCCGGTGCCACCGCCCGAAGAGGGGATTCCTTTGGAGGATTTCCGGTTTTCATACCTCCAGGAGCAAAACGAACTGTACTTTGCCGTGCAGGTCGAACCGTCTTACCAAGGGAACCGTTTGGATTCGGTTCGGGTGGCCTGGTATGGCACGGATCCGGCGGTCGTAGCGGACACTATCGCCCTGAATGATTCGGGACGGGTCGGGGATATCATCGCCTTTGATGATGTTTATGCCAGGAAAGTGAAAAACGACACGGCCTTTATCAATAATGTGGTTTCCATGGCCGATACGGGATTGGTCTATATCGATTACCTTGCCTATTACAAAAGTCTGGTTGTTACGGAAACCGATTCCTTTTTCCTGGGCAATATCCG
>JAADGP010000097.1 GCA_013152315.1 FCB group bacterium | reverse complement strand
TTGGCCGCGGCGATGCGCTCCTCCAGTTCCTTCAGTTCCACCGACCCCTCATCTTCACCCAATTCCTTCTTAATCGCTTTCATCTGCTCCCGGAGATAATACTCCCGCTGGGATTTGGCGATCTCATCCTGCACTTCGCTTTGGATTTCCTCACCCAATTTGATGCGCTGAATTTCACGGGAAATAATCGTAATCGCCTTTTCCACGCGCTTTTTCACGTCCAATTCTTCCAGGATATCCTGTTTTTCCGCATTCGATACCGTAAGCAGGGAGATCGCGCGATCGGCCATCCGGGCCGGCTTTTGGATATTCGAAAGCATGCCGGAATGCTCCTCGGTCAGGTTGGGCGCGACCTGGATCAACTCGCGGAAGTTTTTGCGCAGGTTATTTACCAGCGCATCCAATTCAATGTCTTCTTTGGGTTCCTTTTCCTCGATTCGATCAATGGCGGCGATGTAATACGGCTCTTTGCCGACATAATCGAGAATCTTTACCCGCTCCACGCCCTGCACAATAGCGGATTTGCTGTTGTCGGGCATATCAAACACTTTTAATACAATGGCCAAAGTACCGAAAGAATACAAATCCTCAGGTTGCGGATCCTCGATCGATCCGTCCTCCTGGGCAACCACCACAATGTGTTTATTATTCGGACTAAGGTCGTTAATTAATTTGAGCGATTTCTCACGCCCGATATATATCGGAATAACCTGTTGCGGAAACAAAACCGTATTCCGCAACGGCATGACCGGATATGTTTCGGTTTTGTATGACTCTTCAGCTTCTGACGTATAATCTTTATCGAATTCGTTGCTCATGATAATCCTTTAATTATTCTGACTTCTCCACAAAGACAAAGAACATGCCAATGAAAGAGGTGTGCGATTATGGCAGGAAATAATTTGCATTCTCATTTTCTCAGCCATTATGAACTGGGAATTTTATGGCAGGAAGTACAATCCTTCCGAAATTCATGTGCCATTTTAGGGGCAACATAGTTCTGATTCATAAGTTCAATTGTCCGCCCCCGGGAATGGCATTTAAGACACGTATCTTCATCAATGTAAGACATATGAAACGGTATGCCCGATAATGACGGAGGGACTTTCCCATCCACCAGAAGGGTTGCGCCTTTCTGCATAATGTGTGGCTGACCTGTGTCCTGTTCAACATAGGCTAACCACGACAGGATCAGACCGGCAATGATGATCAAACCATACACCATCCCTTTTTCTTGTTCCATCAGGCAATCCTCAAATGTTTACTTTCAAACGTACCTTATTGGATGCGAATGAACTCAGCATTCTGCGAACGGGACAATCGCGCCTGTTCATCGGCATGGTAGGAACTCCTGACCAAAGGGCCGGCCTCCACCACCCTGAAACCTAATTTCAACCCGATTTCCCGATACGTTTCAAATTTCTTTTTATCGATATACTGCGACACCGGGAGATGCTTTTTGGTCGGTTGCAAATACTGACCGATCGTGAATATTTCTACTCCCCGCTCCACGACCTGTTCCATGGTCGCGATTACCTCGTCAAACGTCTCTCCCAACCCCACCATAATGCCCGATTTGGTCAGGAGTCCGTAATCGGCAGCCTGCCGCAGGACATCTAAGCTGCGCTGCCAATCCGCCTGTGCCCGGACCTTGCGGCTTATCCGTTCCACGCATTCCACGTTATGACTGAAAATGTCCGGTCGCGCTTCAAAAACCTTTAACAGGGCCGGGCGATATCCCCTGAAATCCGGCGTCAGCACTTCCACCGTACAGTCGGGGGCGTGTTTCCGGATTTGAACGATGGTTTCGGCCCAGGCGTCCGCCCCGAAATCATCTTTTAAATCATCCCGGTCAACCGATGTTATCACGACATGCCGGAGCCCCATTTTCTTCACCGCCAGGGCGGCGCGAAACGGCTCCAGGGGGTCCGGTTCTTTCGGTCTTCCGGTCTTCACGGCGCAAAATCCGCAGGAACGAGTACACACACCACCCAATATCATAATCGTGGCCGTTCCCTGTCCCCAGCATTCGTAAATATTGGGGCAGCGCGCCGCTTCACATACCGTATTCAACCCCTGCGTATGCACAACCTTTTCAACAAACCGGTATCCCGAACCGGTTTGAATCCGAATCTTCGGTTTCCCGACAATCGCAGATGGCTGTGTTTCGTGCATTAAGCTTTAATCTTTTTGAAAAAGGTAAATCATGTACCGCCGATACTTCCGGAAAGCATCGCTGTCCACAAGCACCAGTTGAGCGGATTTCTTCCTGATCTGCTTTCCGAACAACATTTTGACGAAAGCCAACAACTTGGGTGTCTTTCGCCGGAGCGAATTTAACGCGTATTCCACCGTTGGCTCCATAAATCGTTGTATGAAATTTCTGGCCGCATCCAAAGTCGGCATGGTGTTCTCGGTTTGATCGTATTCACGAATAAGCGTAAAATGGTTTTCTTCCGCGCTACGCAGGTATTTATCCATCTCATGGGAAGCCTTAAGATGCGGATTTTGCGAACCGTCATTGTTATGCACAAAATAATCGGCCACCAGTAAATAACCGCCGGGACGCAACACTTCGAAAGCCTTTTCAAAACCAGGGCGTATCTTAATATAACAGGCGCTTTCACTCTCCAGGACCATGTCGTATTGCTTCGGCGGATTAAACGTTTCAAATTTAGTTCTGTAAAACGGAACCGAATTGTTGAAACGCCGGTGAATCGCTTCTTCCTGATACGCATCCGGCGACAATGTTTCGACGGTGTAACCGCGATCAACCAGATAACCGGCATTCCCCCCGATACCACATCCCACATCCAGTATCAAATGAACATCGTCGGGGATGAATCCCGTTAAGTGCTCAATGTACCGTTCCTGGGCCTTAATAATATCATCAAGTCTGAGTTCTGCGGGATCAACCGCTTGCGGTTCATCCCAAAACCCGTAGTGCAGGTACGGCGATTGTATCGTTTCGGCGTACAGCTTTAACACATGGTCTATCGCCATACAAACAACCTTTCGGGATCCATCGTTTCCAGATTGATCCGCACCTGGTCGATAAACCGGCTCCCGCCGGCGCCGTCGATCAGGCGATGATCGAAGCCCAGGGACAAAAACATCATGCTGCGGATACCGACGGCATCACCGGCAGGCCCTTCCACCACCACCGGACGTTTCTTTATCGTTCCCACGCCCAGGATACCAACGTTCGGCTGGTTAATGATCGGCATCCCCATCGTGACGTTAAAAACACCGAAATTGGTGATCGAAAACGTGGAACCCTGCAACTCATCGGGAAGAATCCGTCGCCCGCGCGTTCGGGTAACCAAATCGTTTACCTTACGGCACAACCCCAGGAAATTCAGTTCCTCGCAACGGGGAATGACGGGAACCATCAATCCCTTTTCCAAGGCAATGGCCAATCCCATGTTTATATGTTTGTGATAAACGATCTCATCCTCTTCCAGCGAAGCATTCATTAACGGGAATGACTGAAGCGCCTTTACGGTCGCGGCGATAACAAAAAACGGTGTGTAGGTTAAACTGAAGGATTCCCGGGTCTTAAACTCCGGTCCGTGGCGGGAAACAAACGATACGATCCGCGACATATCGACTTCCGTCATTACGTACACGTGGGCCGACGTATCCAGACTGCGGCGCATATGTTCGGCGATCAACCGGCGCACGTGACTCATCGTCTCCCGTTCCGCACTTAAAACGGTCACCGGTTCCCCGGTTGTTTCCGGCTGCGCGATTTCCCCCGGAGCCTGGTCTTCCCGTTCGAGATAACGCAAGATATCTTTCTTGGTTACCCGTCCTCCCCGGCCTGTTCCCGGGATCGATTCCAATTGCGCCATCCCTATTCCCGCTTCCCGGGCGATCTTCATTACCACCGGAGTATATAATCGTTTGCCTGTCCTCCGCTCCGACAACTGCTTCTTATCCCGGGGCTTCACGGCTTTCGTTTCCGTGACCACCGGCGATTGCTCCTCGATTTTGTCCGCGCTTTTTGTTTCGTCGTCCTGTGCGTTCGTTTCTTCATCGGCAACCTCGATCCGCGCGATGGGCGCTCCCACCTCCACCACCTGGTTAGGCTCCGCCAATATTTCCACCAGGGTACCGCTATAAGAAGACGGAATTTCGGAATCGACCTTGTCGGTTCCGATTTCCAATAAAGTTTCATCTTTCCTGATCACATCACCGACTTTTTTCCGCCATTCGATAATGGTTCCCTCGGTGATGGATTCACCCATTTTGGGCATTATGACATCGACAATCATTTTAGTACTCCAATAAATCGATTATTGCCCCGGCGATATCTTCAATTTGCGGAAGAATCCGCTCCTCCAGGAACCAGTTAAAGGGAACCGGCGCGTTTTCGGCCGCCACGCGGCGAACCGGGCCATCTAACAGATCGAAATAGCGCTCCGCGATGATCGCCGCTATTTCAGCCCCGGGACCATTGGTAAAATTGTCCTCATAAACCACCAGCACTTTTCCGGTCTTCTCCAACGATTTCCGAATTGTTTCCACATCGAGGGGGTTCAGTGTGCGGAGATCAACGATTTCGACCCGTTTCAGGTCAATACCGGTCCGGGTTACGGCTTCGATGGATTTCTGAACCATTGCTCCCCAGCAAATGAGCGTTAATTCATCCCCCTCCTGGACCAGCCGGGCCTTGCCGAAGGGCAACGTATAGTCCTCGTCCGGCTCCGCGGTGGCGGCGTAGCCCTGCCGGTACAATCCCTTGTGCTCCATGAACAGAACGGGATCTTCCATGCGGCAGGCGGTTTTTAACAATCCTTTGGCATCCGCGGCGTTCGACGGATAGGCGATGTAAATCCCGGGCATATGCATGAAATATCCGGCGATGGACTGGCTGTGGCACAATCCTCCGTGAATATACCCTCCCACGGGCACGCGGATTACAAGCGGACAGGTCCAATGATTGTTTGAACGATACCGCAAGGTAGCGACTTCATTCCGTAATTGCATCATGGCGGTCCAGATATAATCGCCGAATTGGATTTCCACTACCGGTTTGTAGCCGGTTACGGCTAATCCGATGGCTGTCCCCACGATGGACGATTCCGCCAGGGGCGAATTGAAAACACGCTCCTTGCCAAACGCATTGGTAAGCCCCCGCGTGGCTGTGAAGACACCTCCCTTGGGATCGGCCACATCCTGGCCATAAATCACCATTTTGGGATTTCGTTCCATTTCTTCTTTCAGGGCGTGATTAATGGCGTCCACCATAACAATTCGATCCGCGACCGGGCGATAATCCGTTTCCGGTTCTTCCGTTCGTGGACCGTATACATAATCGGTGGCCGTGTCCGGGTCGGGATGATCTTGTTTCTCCGCCCATTCCGCGTCGGCGTTTATTTCGGCCACTGTTTCCTTGCGCAGTTTGTCGAATTCCTCCTGGGATATGACCTGCGCTTCGATACATGTCTTTTCAAATTTCAGGATCGGATCCTTTAGTAAATCTTCGTCCAATTCCTCCCGGGAACGGTATTTTCGTTGATCGTCGGAAGAGGAATGGGGCAATAAACGAACAACGCGGGAAACAACCACCGCCGGTCCTTTCCCCTTGCGCGCTCGTTCGGCCGCCTTCCGGAAAGCCAGGTGAGTTTCGAAAAAGTCCGTCCCGTCAACATTGAATCGCGCCAGGTTTTGGTATCCCGCTACCATCGCATATACCGAACTCCCGGCGGTTTGCTCGGAAACATGAACACTAATGGCGTATTCGTTATCTTCGATATGAAAGATTACCGGTAATTTGGCCCGACTGGCCCAGTTCAGGGCCTCATGAAAATCACCCTGGCTGGTCGTCCCCTCGCCGGATGACACATAAACGATTTCCCTGGTTTCATCCCAACGACGGCTCATGGCGCAACCGACGGCCTGTAAAAATTGCGTACCCGTCACACTGGACTGACTGACGATCCGCAACGGTTTATGTCCGTAATGTTGCGGTAATTGACGCCCGCCGGAATTCGGATCGTCCTTACGGGCCAGGAAACTCAATAGCTGTTCACGGCTGGTCATCCCCAACCCCAGGCAAAACGCCGCGTCGCGATAGTATGGGAAAGCCCAATCCTTCCCGGGACGCATTACTTTCGCGGCCGCGGTCTGGGCCGCTTCATGGCCGGATGAACCGATATGAAAATAACTTTTGCCCTGCTTTAACAGGATGAGCATTTTATCATCCAGAGCACGGGCTCTTATCATATTGCGATATACATCCAACAATTCCTTTTTTGTAAAACCATGTAGTCGCGGCATTATAATTCTCCTCCGATTTGCTTGCGATTAAACAATATTGTAAAATGTCGGATCAATACTTCCTTAACTTTTTCCAAAGCGACGGGACAACCCAGCACCTGCTGCATGGAAGTAACGCCATACTGAAAAATACCACAAGGAATGATGCCCCGGTAATAGGACAAATCGGTGCAAACGTTCAAGGCAAACCCGTGCATCGTAACCCATCGCGAAACGCGAACACCGAAAGCGGCGATTTTTTCGTCGTCCACCCAAACACCCGTCAGTCCATCTTTCCGATCCGCCTGAATACCGAATTCCGCCACGGTCCGGATAATCAGTTCTTCCAAGGTCCGCATGTACCAACCAATGCTTAGACGGTAATTCCGAAGGTCCAGGATCGGGTACCCAACCAGTTGTCCCGGACCGTGGTACGTCACATCGCCACCCCGTTCGATACGAAATATTTTAACTCCCGGCGGGTAATTCTGAAGAATATGGTCGGCGTCGGCATTTTTCCCCAGCGTGTAGACCGGCTCATGTTCCACCAGGATCAACGTATCCTCAATTTCATTCCCGATCCGTTTGGCCTGCAAATCCTTTTGCAAATCCCAGGTTTCCCGAAACTCGGCATACCCCAAATCCAGAACCCGGAGATGAGACCGGACTTCCGAACTTCCAACCGCATCACCCCCCGGCAAAATTCGGGGACCCTCCGAACAGGAACGATCCTTAATATCAGCAACACGCGCCATCAATATTCTCCACTCCGAATCAGTTCCTTCGTGAATTCCATTACCGTATCAACTCCGTCGATGGTATCCTGCACATCCTGTTTCACCTCATAATCGGGAATGACTCCATGCCCATCTTCCTTGCCACAGGGATGGACGAATTTCTTATAGGATACGCCGCCACGCAAACCGGTATTCGGTAATGAAAACGACACCGCATCGCCATAGGCCACGGTAAGACCACCGGATTCCTCGCCGATTACCACTCCCATGTCATAGCATTTGAATGCGATGGCAAACATGTTCGCGCTGGAAAAGGTATTGGGGCCGATTAACAAAAACGTCTCCCCTGAAAACCGTAAGGGATTTTCACCGGGTTCATGGAGAAATCCTTCAAAAGAAGTAACAGTCCCGTTCCGGGAAAAGAGAATCGCCTTCCCTTGGGGATGCAAATAAGCCAACGGCAATAAGGGGTAGAAATACCATTTAACATACCGCTTCCTCAGGAATGATTTCAGAATCTTGCTGGTTTTAATATCCATTCGTAACACTTGAGTGTACGGTTGATCGGTAATATAATCAAAAAGCGCATCGCCCAAACGGGAATCCCCGCCCCCGTTTTTGCGGATATCGATAATCAAATACCGAATACTATCCTCCCGGATGCGTGAGAAAGTGGTATCCAAAAAACTTTCGAATTGTTTCCTGTCCGCAAGCAACCGGAAATCAATAATGCCGATTTTTTCATCCGGGAAAGAGGTGTAGGAATAAAATACTTTCGCTTGCGGATTGTCATTGCCCCTGAGGCGGTTGAATTCCTCCAAACTGATTCCGGTCACGGTTGCGGACAACCGTTCCCCTTTAAGGCGCGAATTGAATTCGATTTCGAACTCGGGCCCCATATCGTACAATGCCCATAAAAAAGGTCCGAAATTCTTCCGCAAAACGACGTTTTTAAACCCGGTTCTTTCCCCACTGACGCACCGCTGCATCCGGTCGATAATCGCTCCTGCCGGTTGCCCGTTGATCGTAAGAATTTCATCGCCGACGGCGATTGTCGTATCGGCGCTGTAATTACCGGTGATAAATAACCGTCGATCCTCAATACGAACATTAAACGGAAATCTCAAACCTCCATTTTCCAGAAAGGCTTCCCAGTAACGGTAAGGAAACCAGAGGGAAGTATGTCCGTCCCCTAGCCGTGCAACCACCGGCGTAACGGTTTTCCAGAAATCAATTACGGACAAAGAATCGGTTAGCCCTTTTTTTGTCCTTTCACGGGCTTCATCCATTTTAGCCCGGGAAACATAAGCGTACAAATTGGGATGAACACTTTCGAGCGTTTCAAACAGGTAATCAAAATCGGACTGCAATTCGGCCGGTGGATACTTTTTAACCGGATCGACGGGAGTTAACCCGGGCTCCTTCACGGGAAAGACAGCGGCGCATCCCCACCACAGGAATAACGAGACCGACACAACAAAATATCCGAGAAACAATCTCATGTAATTCAGCTATTGGTGAATGGCGCTCCCGAAGGCATCCATCGCCGCCTCCATGATCGCTTCTGACAGGGTTGGGTGGGCATGGACGGTCAATGCCAAATCCTGCCAGGTGGATTCCAGCGCCTTGGCGATACACAACTCGGCAATCAGTTCTGTGGCCTCCGGCCCGATGATCTGGCAGCCCAGTATTTCCCCGTACTGCGCGTCAAACACAATCTTTACAAACCCCGTATTATCTCCGGCCGCCAGGGCCTTTCCGTTGGCCATAAAATTAAATTTACCGACTTTTACTTCGTGCCCCTGTTCCCGGGCGGCTTTTTCGGTCAGGCCGACCGAAGCCACCTGCGGTTGGCAATAGGTGCAGAAAGGAATATTCGCGTAATCCACCGGCCGCGGGGCGTGGCCCGCCGCGTGCTCCGCGGCCACATGTCCCTGGGCGGAGGCCACGTGGGCCAGCCAGGGAGGACCGCTCACATCCCCGATGGCATAAATATTGGGAAGATTTGTCCGGCAATGATCATTAATGACAATCGACCCTTCAGCCGTCT
>JAADGP010000160.1 GCA_013152315.1 FCB group bacterium | reverse complement strand
GTTCCTTTTCCATGAAAAACAGGTTTTCCCGACGATCAATTAATGAAATTCGGTGAAAAAATTGTTGTTGTGTCTCTATCCACAATGTAGATTCAGCACCTAATTATCCAGAAAATTAGAATTGGTAATGGAAACGATAAACAAATCGAGCAGGAAAAATAAGGGCGTCTTTGGCAGTCTGAAGAACGCTGTCCGGCTGAATATTTCCATTATTAATCTGGTTATTCTGGTAATTATCCTGCTATTAGGGTTACCGTCTTAATAGCCTGACCGAGAACTTAAAAAATTGGAACAGGTTATAGACGGTGAGACCCAATCTCCGAATCTTACCCCTATAATCCAACCAATCCAAATTAAGTTGTCGGTCTCATAAGGTTGAGAAAACTATTTTTCTCAAAGGACGAATTATTTGAGGAATGAAAAAAATGAGATCGGACGCAATAAAAAAAGGATTTGAGCGCGCGCCGCACCGCAGCTTGTTGAAAGCTACGGGAGTAATACGCGACGAAAGTGATTTTAATAAGCCATTCATAGGAATTGCCAATTCCTATATCGATCTGATTCCCGGTCATGTCCATTTGCAGGAATTCGGTCGTCTGGCCAAGGAAGCCGTGCGGAAAGCGCAGGGCGTTCCGTTTGAATTTAATACGATCGGTGTGGATGACGGCATCGCCATGGGACATCTTGGCATGCGCTACTCGTTACCAAGCCGGGAATTGATAGCCGACAGTATCGAAACGGTGGCCGAAGCCCATTGCCTTGACGGTCTGGTTTGCATAACCAATTGCGACAAGATTGTTCCGGGAATGTTAATGGCGGCGGTGCGATTGAATATTCCCACGATTTTTGTGTCCGGCGGGCCGATGAAAGCCGGTGTTTCCCCTTCCGGTGAAAAGGTTGATTTAATTTCCGTTTTTGAAGGTGTTGGTTTTTATAAAAAGGGAGTAATCGACGAAAGTCAATTAAAGGAACTTGAGGATTACGGGTGTCCGACCTGTGGATCCTGTGCCGGAATGTTTACGGCCAACTCCATGAATTGTTTACTGGAAGCGCTGGGTTTAGCGCTTCCCGGTAACGGAACTGTTTTGGCTGTTGATGAAGCGCGCCGCGACCTTGTTCGGGAAGCCGGCAAAAAGATAATGGAATTGGTGAACAACGACCTGAAACCGCGCGATATTATTACCAAGGCTACCCTCCTGAACGCATTCGCCCTGGATATGGCCATGGGGGGCAGTACCAATACCGTGCTGCACCTGATGGCGATTGCGAACGAGGCGGAAGTCGATTTTGATTTGGAAGAATTGAATCTCCTGGCGAAAAAAGTTCCTTATATATGCAAGGTGAGTCCGGCTACCAAACGGGTCCATATGGAGGACGTGGATGCCGCGGGAGGAATCCCGGCGATCCTGGGTGAGCTTGCAAAAATTGATGGATTGTTGGATTTATCGCGTCCGACCGTAACCGGAAACAGTTTAGGGGGGAATATTGCAAACGCAAAGATTTCCGATCGGGAAGTGATTCGCCCCATCGATAATCCTTATATGCCGGAAGGGGGTCTGTCCATTTTATTCGGGAACCTGGCGCCCAAAGGATCGGTTGTTAAAACCGGGGCTGTCGATCCGAAGATGATGGTGCATTCCGGACCGGCACGAATTTATGAGTCTCAGGAAGAAGCAATCACGGGGATCCTGAACGGGGAAATACAGCCGGGTGATGTAATCGTGATCCGTTACGAGGGGCCCAAAGGCGGGCCGGGTATGCCGGAAATGTTGTCGCCGACCAGCGCCGTTGTGGGAATGGGGCTGGGAGACAAGGTGGCCTTGATTACCGACGGGAGATTCTCCGGCGGGACGCGCGGCGCCTGCATCGGTCACATATCTCCGGAAGCTGCCGAGCGGGGACCGATCGCGGCCTTACGAAACGGTGACATTATTCATATTGATATCCCCAATAAAAAATTGGCGGTTGAACTGAGCGATGACGAGTTGGCCGCTCGCCTGCGACAATTACCGCCCTTCGAGTTGAAAATTAAAAAAGGTTATCTATCAAGATATTCAAAAATGGTTACATCAGCAAACACGGGTGCCATCTTGAAATGAGGTTGACACCATTCAGGTTATTAGCGAGGTGAAAATGGGAAAAGAAAAAAGAGAACTGACAGGCGCCGAAATATTCTGGGAATGTTTAATACGCGAAGGAGTTGAAGTTATTTTCGGATACCCCGGGGGGTACACATTACCGATTTATGACGCTCTCACAAAATATCAGGACAAAGTACGCCATGTTCTTACGCGCCATGAACAGGGCGCGACACATATGGCGGACGGCTTTGCCCGCGCCAGCGGTAAAGTCGGAGTGGCCATGGCCACTTCCGGACCCGGCGCGACAAATATGATAACCGGTCTTGCCACAGCCATGATGGATTCGTCACCAATCGTTTGCATTACCGGGCAGGTGCCCACAAACGTGATCGGTACCGACGCCTTCCAGGAGACGGATATTACCGGGGCGACGCTTCCGGTAACGAAACACAGTTATCTTGTCAGCGATATCCGCGATCTGGCGCACAGTATCCGGGAAGCGTTTTATATCGCCCGTACCGGGCGGCCGGGACCGGTGCTGATCGATATTCCCAAGGACGTTCAGAACGCCAAAACCGAATTTGTGTATCCAACCAGTCCCATTGTATTGCCGGGATACCATCCGCCACGAAGGGCAACCGGTGAACAAGTATCCCGGGCGCTGGAAATGATCAATGAGGCGAAACGACCGGTCATACTGGCCGGGCATGGCGTACTGATTTCCGGAACGGCGAACCAGATCCGTGAATTGGCGGAAAAAGGCAATATTCCGGTTGCAACAACTCTGCTGGGAATCGGCAGTATCCCCGATCAACACCCGTTGAACCTGGGAATGATGGGCATGCATGGCAAGGCCCAGGCCAATCACGCCGTTCAAAACGCCGATTTGTTAATTGCCTGTGGTATGCGTTTCGACGATCGGGTCATAGGGAAAGTGAGCACGTATTCACCGAAATCGAAAAAAATCCATATTGATATCGATGCGGTCGAACTGAATAAAAATATAAAGGTGGATCTGGCAATAAACGCCGATTTGGCGGTTGTTCTCCGGCAAATTATTCCCGGCGTCAGAGTCCGCAAACACGCGCACTGGACCAGGAAAATTAAGGAATGGATCAAGGATGCCGACCGGCGGGATATCCTCAATAAGAAGACAGACGTTTTAATCGGGGCCCAGGTTATCAATAAAATCTGGGAAGGCACGGAGGGGAAAGCCGTGGTTGTGTCGGATGTGGGCCAGAACCAGATGATAGAAGCGCAGTATTACGGTCATGATGAACCTCACACGCATATCACTTCCGGCGGTTTGGGTACGATGGGATTCGGTCTTCCGGCGGCGATTGGCACGAGCTTTGCGGTTAAAGACAGGGAGATCTGGGTGGTTGTTGGCGATGGTGGTATTCAGATGACGATTTCGGAACTGGCAACCGCCGTGCAGGAAAACGCGAACATCAAGATCGCGATTATCAACAACGGTTATCTGGGAATGGTACGGCAGTGGCAGCAACTGTTCTATAACGCACGGTACGTGGAAACACCGATTTACAGTCCGGATTTCGTCAAGGTGGCGGAAGCATACCGGATGCCGGGTTATCGTGTCGATAAAATCGAGGACATTATTCCGACCATGCGGAAAGCTCAGGCGCACCAGGGACCGGTATTAATTGAGTTCGTAGTGGAAAAGCACGACACGGTTTATCCGATGGTCCCGGCCGGGGAACCGCTTCATGAAATGGTTCGTAGACCACACGTGCCGTCCGATGCAAAGGAAAATTAGAAAAGGATCGTACCTATGCAACATACAATAATAGCCTTAGTGGAAGATAAACCGGGGGTACTGAACAGAATTGTGAGTTTGTTCCGGCGACGTAATTACAACATTAAAAGTCTGGCGGTTGGACCTTGTGAGACCCCGGGCGTCAGTCGCCTGACGATTGTTACCGATGAGAACGATTCCATTCGTCAGAATCTGGTATGCAACAACCTGTTGAAATTGATCAATGTCATTGAAGTGGAAGATGTGACCAATGTGCCGACCGTCATCCGTGAGAATGTGTTGATTAAAGTCCAGGTGAATGCTCAGAATCGGGAGGAGTTGAAAAATATTGCCAAGGAGCGCAATGCCCGCATTGTGGATGAAGGTGAACGGTCGATGATCCTGGAAGTCACGGAGAGTGTGGGGAAAATACAGGCGACGATTGATGTCTTAAGGCCGTACGGGATATTGGAAATCGTCCGCTCGGGAAAAATTGCCATTACCCGCGGAGACGACCGGCCGGAGATAAAAAACGGTGTGGCGGGAAGAGGAACAGAGTCTTCCCGGGCCACGGAGCAAGTAAACAATTACCTTTATTAAGGAAAGGAGATATTCATGGTTAACGTTTATTACGACGAAGATGCCGATTTGGCGGTATTGAAAGATCGGAAGATAGCCGTTCTTGGTTACGGAAGTCAGGGACATGCTCATGCCCTGAATTTGAAAGATAGCGGGATGAATGTTTGCGTGGGATTGAAGTCCACCAGCGCTTCCTGGGCAAAAGCGGAACAGGCGGGGTTGCCCGTAAAAACGGTTGCGGAAGCGGCGGAGTGGGGAGATATCATCATGATATTGATTCCCGATCAGACCCAGAAAAAAGTCTATGAAGAAGAAATTGCGCCCTACCTGAAGCCCGGCGATCTGCTCGCTTTCGGGCATGGATTTAATATCCATTATAAGCAAATCATTCCCCCCGAAGACGTTAATGTGATGATGGTTGCTCCGAAAAGCCCCGGACATCTTGTCCGCAGAACATATTTGGAGGGTACCGGAGTGCCCTGTTTAATCGCGGTTCACCAGGATCCTTCGGGCAATACAAAAGAATTGGCTTTGGCCTGGGCAAAGGGGATCGGAGGAACCAGGGCAGGGGCGTTGGAAACAACTTTTAAAGATGAAACCGAAACCGATTTGTTTGGGGAACAGGCTGTTTTATGCGGCGGTTCGGCCGAACTAATCAAAGCCGGATTCGAGACCTTAACGGAAGCCGGCTATCCGCCGGAATTGGCCTTTTTTGAGTGCATGCACGAGTTAAAATTAATCGTGGATCTGTATTATGAAGGCGGTTTAGCACGGATGAACTACTCGGTAAGCGACACGGCGGAATACGGTGGCATGACCCGCGGAAGCCGGATCATTACCGAGGAAACACGCAACGAAATGAAAAAGATATTGGCTGAAATTCAGAACGGAGAATTCGCGAAGGAATGGATTCGGGAAAATGAAAACGGCCAACCCCTGATGGAAAAGCTGCGGGCCGAAAATCGGAACCATCCCATTGAAAAAGTCGGTGCCAAGCTGCGAAAGATGATGAAATGGTTGTCATAAAAGACGGTGCCGATTACGTAAACCATTAATTGCAGGGATTGCCATGGGACATAAAATAACAATCTTACCCGGTGATGGTATTGGTCCTGAGATCATGGACGCCGCTGTTTCGGTTTTGAACCACGTGGCCGGACTGTACGGTGTTGATTTCGAATATACGACAAAGTTGGTGGGCGGATGCTCCATTGACAAGTACGGCGCGCCGATTACCGATGATACCTTACAGTCCTGCGCGGAATCCGACGCCGTACTCCTGGGGGCGATCGGAGCGCCTCAATATGATGATTTGCCGCACGATCAAAAACCGGAGAAAGCGCTGCTGAAATTACGGGAAGCGTTAGGACTGTTCTCGAATTTACGGCCGGCAAAAATCTACCCGGCGCTGGTGGATGCGTCTTCCTTAAAAGCTGAAGTAATCAGTGATACCGACATCATGATCGTCCGTGAATTAACGGGTGGCATTTATTTCGGGACCCCGCGGGGATATAACGAGGAACGGGGCTGGAATACACTCGTGTATACCCGGCCGGAGGTGGAACGGATTGCGAAAGTGGCCTTCGAACTGGCTCTTAAAAGACGAAGTCATGTCACCTCGGTTCACAAGTCCAATGTGTTGGACAGTTCCCAGTTCTGGAAAGAGATCGTGCATACCGTCCACGCGGATTATCCCGGAGTTACCCTGGAAGATATGTATGTAGATAATGCCGCCATGCAGCTGGTGCGAAATCCGCGTCGCTTTGACGTAATCCTTACGCAAAACATGTTCGGTGACATAATCAGCGATATTGCCGCCATGATCACCGGGAGTCTGGGAATGTTGCCTTCGGCCAGTATGGGTGAAAAACATGCTTTGTATGAACCGGTGCACGGCAGCGCGCCGGATATTACCGGTCAGAATAAAGCCAATCCGATTGCCATGGTTGGTTCGGTGGCTATGATGCTGGCCTATTCCTTCGACATGACCGAAGCGGCGCGACTGCTGGATCAGGCCATAGATAATATATTGGCCGCGGGATATCGCACCGCGGATATTGCCACTCCGGAATCAAAAGTACTGTCGACAACGGAGATGCGGGATAAAATAATCGATGCCTTTTCCCGGGTTTATGATGAAAAAACCAACGTGGAATTAACGACATCTTAAAGGGGGTAAGAGAGACATGAGTGAAAGAATAATCATTTTCGACACGACCTTGCGCGACGGTGAGCAATCCCCGGGAGCATCGTTAAACGTTTTCGAGAAAGTGGAAATCGCCCGCCAATTGGAAAAATTGAATGTGGATGTAATCGAAGCCGGTTTTCCGGTTTCATCGCCCATGCAATTCGAAGCCGTGAAGAGAGTCGCCGGTGAAGTGGCGGTGACGATTGCCGGTTTGGCCAGGGCCGCGGAAAAGGACATCAAAGTTGCCTACGATGCCCTGCAAGGAACCGGAGATTTCCGGATTCATACGTTTGTTGGAACTTCGGATATTCACCTTACGGGAAAATTCGGAGCCAGTCGTTACGGCAAAACGCTAAAGGAAAAACGGGCCACAATATTGAAGATGGCCTGTGACGCGGTTGCTTATGCCAAGACGTTCACCGACGATGTTGAATTTTCACCGGAAGATGCCGGAAGGACGGACATCAGTTATTTGCTTGAGGTTGTGGAGGCGGTAATCGAGGCCGGAGCCACTACGGTGAATATTCCGGACACTACCGGTTACACCTTGCCTTCCGAGTTCGGGGCCAAGATTGCGCAACTGAAAGAGCGGGTACCGAATATTGACAAAGCCGTTATCAGTGTTCATTGTCACAACGACCTGGGTCTGGCCGTGGCCAATTCCCTGAGCGCGATTGAAAACGGAGCCCGGCAGATTGAATGCACTATTAACGGGATCGGAGAACGCGCCGGAAACGCCTCACTGGAAGAAGTGGTAATGGCCATAAAGGTACGCCGGGATATCTGGGACTTTTACACCGGTATCCGCACGGAGGAAATCTACAATACGAGCAAAATGGTGTCCGGATTCACGGGGATGATCGTGCAGCCGAATAAAGCCATTGTCGGTGAAAACGCCTTCGCGCATGAAGCCGGAATTCACCAGGATGGGGTGCTCAAACTCAAACAGACTTATGAAATAATGACGCCGGAATCGGTCGGCGTGCCGCGGACCAAAATCGTGCTGGGTCGCCATTCGGGTCGTCACGGATTGCTTGCCCGGTTGAAAGAATTGGGTTACGGGGATTTGAGCAAAGAAGAACTGGATCGCATCTATGAGGAGTTTGTTCAACTGGCCGACAAGAAAAAAGAAGTTTTTGACGACGATTTGCGGGTTTTGATGGGCGACACGATTCTTGGGCAGGATGATTTTTACAAATTGGATTACCTGCATGTAAATCTGGGCACCAATACGATTCCCACCGCCACGGTCAGAATCAAGATTAATGATAAAATCGTGCAGGAATCGGCGACGGGAGACGGTCCCGTGGATGCTTGCTTCAATGCCATCGACCGCGCCCTGCAAACCAAGGCGCACATTGAATCGTATCAGGTCAGATCGATTACCATCGGCAGGAAAGCGCAGGGAGAAGTATTGGTTCGCATTCGCAAAGGAGACCATTCCTTTGTGGGGAAGGGCGTTTCCACGGATATCATCGAAGCCAGCACGGTGGCCTATTTACAGGCCTTGAAAATGCAAAAACTCCATGCGGACGAGAATGAACGTTATAAAATGGTGAAAACACCGTAAAAACAGGTATTGATGATGGGTAAAACACTTTACGATAAGCTTTGGGACGCGCACGTAGTGCGGGAAGACGGTGACGGTGTGGCATTGTTGTATATTGATCGCCACTTGCTGCATGAGGTGACTTCTCCCCAGGCTTTTGAAGGCTTGCGCCTGGCCGGCAGAAAACCCTGGCGGGTGGAGTCCAACCTTGCGGTTTGCGACCATAATGTTCCGACTACCTATCCCCGCAACGATATCCCCGATCCGGTCGCGAAATTACAGATCGATACTTTGGATCGGAATTGTCGTGAGTTCGGTATTACCGAATTCGGCATCGAAGATCCGCGACAGGGCATTATTCATATTGTCAGTCCCGAACAGGGAGCGACTTTACCGGGTATGACAATCGTGTGCGGTGATTCCCATACTTCGACGCACGGCGCTTTCGGCGCGCTGGCTTTCGGTATCGGGACTTCCGAAGTGGAACATGTTCTGGCAACCCAATGCCTGGTTCAGAAAAAATTGAAGAATATGCTGGTCCGGGTTGAAGGGCAATTGCCGGCTGGTGTTACGGCTAAGGATATTATTCTTGCCGTTATCGGAAAAATCGGTACTTCCGGGGGAACGGGCTACGCCATTGAATTCGGAGGAGAAACGATCCGTGCGCTCTCGGTTGAAGAACGAATGACCATTTGCAACATGGCAATCGAGGCCGGCGCCCGTACCGGGTTGGTGGCCGTGGATGAGAAAACAATCGCTTATTTAAAAGACAAACCGTATGCCCCGACAAACCGGCAGTGGGAGAAGGCGGTCGCGTATTGGACCACCCTTAAGAGCGATGAGGACGCAAGTTTCGATAAGGTTGTCACGCTCGATGCCGCGACCATTGCTCCCCAGGTTACCTGGGGGACTTCCCCGGAAATGGTAGTGGCCGTCGATGAAACAATTCCCGATCCCGAACAGGAAAAGGATCCTGAGAAAAAAAAGGGAATGGAACGGGCGCTCACTTATATGGGACTACAAGCCGGTACTCCGATTACGGAAATTTACCTTGACAAAATATTTATCGGTTCCTGTACCAATGGTCGGATTGAAGACTTGAGGGAGGCGGCGAAAGTCGTTAAAGGAAAAAAAGTGGCGGCCAATATTCGGCAGGCCCTGGTAGTCCCGGGGTCGGGTCCGGTCAAAGAGCAAGCCGAACGGGAAGGCCTGGATCGTATTTTCCGGGATGCCGGTTTTGAATGGCGCGAACCGGGGTGTTCGATGTGTCTGGCCATGAATGCCGACCGCCTCGAAGCGGGTGAACGTTGTGCTTCCACTTCCAATCGCAATTTCGAGGGTCGCCAGGGATATGGCGGCCGAACCCACCTGGTTAGTCCGGCAATGGCCGCAGCGGCCGCGATCGCCGGTCATTTTACTGATGTAAGGAGGTTATACTCTTAGAACCATGGAAAAATTCAAAACATTAACGGGAATCGTATTGCCGCTTGATCGAGTAAATGTGGATACCGACGCAATTATCCCGAAACAGTTTCTGAAATCGATTAAACGGACCGGTTTTGGCGGTAATCTTTTTGATGAGTGGCGCTACCTTGATCGTGGGGAGCCGGGACAGGATTGTTCCGACCGGCCTTTGAACCCGGAGTTTGTGCTGAATCAACCACGTTACCAAAAAGCCACAATTCTCTTAAGCCGGGCCAACTTCGGTTGCGGATCGAGCCGTGAACACGCGCCCTGGGCTTTGTATGATTACGGTTTCAGGGTTTTGATTGCTCCCAGTTTTGCTGAAATATTCTATAATAACTGCTTTAAAAACGGGATTTTACCCATCGTACTTTCCGAAAATATTGTCGATCGGCTGTTTGCCGAAGTGGAATCAATGCCGGGGTATGCGTTGACGGTTGATCTGGAGAACCAAACCGTAACACTACCGGACCAAACCGTGATTCCTTTTGATATCGATCCTTTCAGAAAACACTGTCTGCTAAACGGTTTGGACGATATCAGTATAACACTGCAACACGTGCAGGAAATAAAAGCTTACGAAGAACGAAAGCGTAATGAAACACCGTGGTTATTTCAAAGGAACAATGAATAACTACTTAAAGGGGGTTTAAACATTGAAAATCGAATTATTTGACACAACCCTCCGCGATGGTACTCAGGGAGAGGGTGTCAATCTGTCGGTGGATGATAAACTTAGAATCGCCCAATACCTTGATGATTTTGGTATCGACATAATCGAAGGGGGATGGCCGGGGAGCAATCCTAAGGACGAGGAATTTTTCCAAAGGGCGAAAGAAATCGCTTTTAAAAACGCCAGGATTTGTGCCTTTGGTTCCACCGCGAGGTACCCGGACAAAATTGCTTCCGACCCTAATTTGAATGCACTTTTGCGGGCAGAGACTTCCGTCATTTCGATTTTTGGAAAAACGTGGAAATTTCATTCCGAGTTGGGACTGGGGTTGAACGAAGACGAAAACAGAGATTTAATCTTTGGGACAGTACGCTTTTTAAAGGAACGGGGAAAACATATTGTTTTCGATGCCGAACATTTTTTTGATGGGTATAAGGACGATTCCCGGTTTGCCATATCCATGCTCAAGGCGGCCGAGGAAGCGGGAGCCGACACAATCGCTCTCTGTGATACCAATGGCGGCACCCTTCCCTCTGAAATAAAAAAAATAGTTTCCGAGGTGCGCAAACACATCCAGGTTCCCCTGGGAATTCATGCCCATAATGACAGTGATATGGCGGTGGCCAACACCCTGATCGCCGTTGAAATGGGCGCCACGCATGTTCAGGGCACGATAAACGGCGTCGGGGAAAGATGCGGCAACGCGAACCTGTGCAGTGTAATTCCCAATCTGATTCTGAAGATGAATCTGGAAACGAAACAGTCCATTAATTTGAAAAAACTGCACTCCCTTTCGCATTTTGTTTCCGAAGTAATGAACCTTACCCCTAATCATCGCGCCCCGTTTGTCGGAAAATCCGCCTTCGCCCACAAGGGAGGCATCCACGTCAGCGCGGTGTTAAAAAACAGCAGGATGTACGAACATATTGACCCTGCGGCCGTCGGATCGAAACAACGCGTTCTGATTTCCGACCTTTCCGGCCAAAGTAACGCCCGTTACAAGGCGCGGGAAATGAACATTGATTTGACTACCGACAAGGATCTCGCGAAGCGCATCGTCAAACGCGTAAAAGCGTTAGAATACGACGGTTACCAGTTTGACGGGGCCGAAGCTTCCTTTGAATTGTTATTCCGGAGCGAAACCGGAGAATTTACCCCCTTCTTTGAAGTGATTGACTCACGGGTGTATGTGACCTATGGTGAAAATGGTCACACAGTAGCCGATGCGGTTTTAAAAGTTTCCGTGGACGGTGAGATTGAGCACACCGCGTCGGATGGCGTGGGGCCGGTGAATGCCCTGGACAAGGCGCTACGGAAGGCGCTGGTTCGATTTTATCCGGAAGTTGCCACCGTGCAACTGGTGGATTACAAGGTGCGTGTCCTGAATGAAAAACAGGGGACAGGATCAAAAGTCCGCGTCCTTATCGAATCCAGTGATGAAGAATCATCCTGGTCCACCGTGGGTGTTTCCGAAAATATTATCGAGGCAAGCTGGCAGGCGCTGCGCGACAGTATAAACTATAAATTGTTTAAATCGTCGCGTAAAAAGGAGAAACAGAAAAAACAGGCGCCGGTGAAACATTAATCCGCGTTTTTATTAACAACCGATTTACAATGAGGGAGCGTCCACTGCTGCTTCGTCCGGCCTGAGAGGCGGATGCCCGTCGATCTTCTTCAGGAATTATATCCGGTGGAAGTATCCCGATTCCGTGTAACCGGAACTGTGAACAAATTATTTGACCTGGAAAACGGATTTTTCAGGTGCTGTGAACGTATTTGATTATTTTTACTTTTTCCAGGGTAATTAATCCTTCCTCCACCACTTCATCAAGAAAGGGCATGAGTTGGTTGAGGTTCTCCTCCGTGTCCACTAATTCAATTATGATAGGCAGATCTTCGGAGAGACGTAACAGCTTAGCCGTGTGCAACCGGCTGTGCGCTCCGAAACCCATTATCCCGCGAACAACCGTCGCCCCGGCCAGGTTCAACTCCCTTGCTTTAAATACAATCTGTTCGTACAGAGGCCTTCCCTGGTAACTATCCTGTTCCCCAATAAAAATTCGCAGCAAGACTCCTCGTTCAGGTAATTTCATTTTACGTCACCTCCCGACCATAAGATTAATCAAATATTTCGAAGCCACTAACCCCACAAGAACTAATATAATACCCAAAACATTGCTTATCAAAATATTTGACAATGCAAATTTCATCTCACTGTCACGGAATAAATTAATTGTTTCCAGCGCATAGGTTGAAAATGTTGTAAAAGAACCAATAAAACCGATGAAAGCGAATGACCTGAATTCAGGGGAGATGGTTGTTCTTTCGGATAATCCCCAAAGAAAGCCGATCGCAAACGCGCCCGAGAGATTTACGACCAAGGTTCCCCATGGAAAACCACCGTCCAAAAACCTGTAAGTCATACCTGATATTGCATATCTGAATAAGGCGCCAAGGGCACCCCCGACGGCAATAAATAAAAGCCTTAACATAGACTTGCTCCTTCATTTACCAAATGATTATGGTTATCATTAACCATTACGGTGACTTAAAGCTGATTCCAATTCCTGTATTTCCGGTGTCAGTGTCGGCTGAAAAATGTCGCAAAATTGTCCCGATAAAGGAGTCGATTTTGGATTCCCGGGAACCTGTTTCCCTGATTCCGGCCGTAAAATAGACTCATTATTCATTGCGGCTTTGTTTGCCGGTAATGAGGGTATTTAACCGGAAAGGAGGTTAATTTATCCTTGAAAATAAGGAAAGATTATGCCGGTAATAAAGATCAATGATATAAATCTTTACTACGAGATCCAGGGGAAGGGCGTGCCCGTACTGTTTATTCATGGTTTGGGTTCCAGCGCCCGCGATTGGGAATATCAGGTTCCGGCATTTGCCAGGCGATTCAAGTTATATTTAATCGATTTGCGGGGGCACGGTAAATCGGATAAGCCGAGATCGCCGTATTCCATTCCTTTGTTTGCGGATGATCTCCGCGCTTTTCTCGATGCATTGGCTTTGAAGACGGTGAGCATAGTCGGGATCTCACTGGGCGGAATGGTCGCCCTGCAATTCGCATTGGACCATCCGGACCGTTTGAAAAAGTTGGTTCTGGTCAATAGCTTCGTCGAATTGCCGGTGAAAACAGTGAGGCAGAAGTTGGAATTTTGGAAACGTTTATTTATTGTACGCCTTATGGGAATGCGAAAAATGGGAGAATTTCTGGCCTCGAGATTATTTCCTGATGATGGTCAGGAAGAAATAAGGGAAACGTTCATTGAACGATGGGCTGAAAACGATAAATCGGTTTACTTAAACGTCTTTAAATCAATGGCGGGCTGGACGGTAAAAGATCGTCTGGAAGAATTGACCTTGCCAACTTTGGTCGTTAGCGGGGACCGGGATTACACGCCCGTGGCGGTTAAGGAGGCTTACACGAAATCCATGCCGGGGGCCCGATTAGCGGTTATATCCAATTCCCGTCATGGAACACCTGTTGACCGGCCGGATGAGTTTAATCGGTGCGTGTTGGAATTTTTAAACAGGGAATGATCGGTTTCCGGTATTAATATGCAGGTTGCGTTATTTGGAGGGACCGGTTTCGTGGGCGGTTATCTGGTAGATGAATTGCTTGCCGGGGGGCATATACCGTCATTGTTGGTTCGGCCGGGCAGTGAAGGTAAGGTGACTCAACCGGAAAAATGCGCGATTCATTCCGGAACGATCGCGGATCAAGAGGCAATCGAAGCAACATTACAGGATTGCCAGGCGATTATTTACAATATTGGTGTTATCCGCGAATTTCCGAAAAAGGAAACCACCTTTGAACTGGCACATCATGAGGGAGTGAAAAAATGCGTCGATGCGGCCCTTAAATTGGGTGTACGCCGGTTTGTTCTGATGAGTGCGAACGGCGTGAAATCGGACGGTACTGCCTATCAACGGACAAAATTCGAAGGTGAGGAATACCTGCGTCACAGCGGGTTGGACTGGACGATTTTTCGTCCTTCCATGATTTTTGGTGACCCCCGCGGTCGACTGGATTTTGCGACGATACTCAAGCGCCAAATAGTCGATTTGCCCCTGCCGGCTCCCCTCTTTTTCCCCGGCTTATCCATTACGGAAGCCGGACAGTTCCGTTTCTCCCCCGTTCATGTAAAAGATGTAGCAGCCGCTTTTATTCGGTCTTTGACGGATGAAACGACATTTAATAGAACCATTGTTCTTGCAGGACCGGAGTCATTAACCTGGAAGTCGGTTATAAAACGAATAGCTTTAGCCGGTGACAAGAATAAGTGGACTGTGCCGGTCCCGGTTTTGCTGGTGAAGTCAATCGCCGCGTTATTTGACCGCTTTGAGTGGTTTCCGATTACAAGAACGCAAATAACCATGTTGCTGGAAGGAAACACCGGTAGTCCCCGGGAACTTAGCGGGCTGATTGAGAAATCACCTACCTGCTTCAACAGGAACAACCTTACTTATCTTAAAACAGTGTAATCGGAATCGTTATATAACGCCTTAACTCATGGTAGCGCGTTTGACAATCAGGAGTCTGTTCGGGAGGATAAGAGAGGAGGGAAAAAAACATTATTAATTGATTCCAAATCTAACAGATTAACCCTGGTTTTTGTCCCTTGGCTCTTGGCTCTTATTTTCCGGTCCCCGGCTGTTTTAGATAATTTTTCCCGTAACCGAGTGATCACATGTTACGTTTAAAATCCTGGGTTATGTTCGGGATTCTACATAATTTTATCTGATTGCTATGCTAATACGTTTAAGTTTATTATTCGTTTTTCTGTGGACGCTGGGGTGTGAGGATGAGAATATTTCCACCAACACCTACGTGGAAATCGATGCATCCGTACAGAGAATTGAATTAGGGGGGTACGACGGCTATATTGTAACCGATTGGGAAATCACGAATACATCCGATAAGGTAATCAGCGGATGGGAAATCCGGGTGCGGGTGGTGACGGCCAGTTATCAGTCGGAAGAAGGGATATTTTTCAATCATGATGTCCGTTTGCAGCCGGGCGAAACGGAATTGTATACGGATAATATTTTATTTCATCTGGATGCCGACAACATGTACCCGATTATGCTGAAGAACGACGATACAAGTATTCGTCTTTGGGATATTGTTGAGATAAAGGGAATCGTTCGTTAATAATCGATTATTCCCCGTAGGGGCCTCCGTAGACACCCATATCATTCCTTGAGCCGTCGGGATCATTGTACCTTTTGTCCGGATTCCCCGCATCAATACAGGGGGAACCGGGGAGCAGGTGGAAATCTCCGCTTCCGGGAGCGACAAATAGCGGATCCGATTTCATGTTTCCCGTGGCTACCGCAATCCGGTATTCGTCCGTATCGGTATAAGTTGCCACCTTGTTAAAGAACCGGTTGTCGAAGTCCCCGGTGTTGGCCCAGATGATACTGTTGAGAACCGCAATGGAACCGTTGCCGGCAATAGAGCCCCTGCCCCTGGAATTTCCGGCTCTGTTCCCATAGATAACCGAATTGACCAGAGTTGTACTGGTAAAAGAGCGATAATTGATGCCCCCGCCGGTCTGACCGGCAAGATTTTTGACGATAATGCAGTTTGTTATGAGTGGATTTCCGTTTTCAACTGCAATTCCTCCTCCCCAGCCCGTATATCTTCCGGATGCAATATTATTTTTAATGATACAATTGCGAATTATGCCCCGGAAACTGTCGCCGATATAAATTCCTCCGCCGGTAATGTTGGTGCGATTAAGGGCAATCGTGGAATTCCTGAGCGTCGCGTTGCCCTCGATCGTTACTCCACCGCCACCTTTGCGGGAAAAGTTTGAAATGATCTGGCAATTTTGAACTACGGCTACATCCGATATGAATATTCCCCCGCCAAATCCATAAGGGTAAACATTGATATTCGCGTCCGGATTTTCCACCGATATATTTTCTTTCAATATGCAATTATTAATGAACGCCGATCCGAACGCTCTTATTCCTCCCCCGGAATATCCTTTTCCTCCGGTGATGGTAAAGCCCTCAAGGTGTCCCTGGTTAATTTCCACCACGGAAACCGTATCACTTATTCCTTTTAGTATGGTGAATTCCGGCCCGGAAATTCCAAGGATGTGAATGTTTTTGTCTATTAATTGGAAATTCCCGTGGTAAGTCCCGGGGTATACTAACAACGA
Organism: FCB group bacterium; assembly: GCA_013152315.1. Lineage (GTDB taxonomy): Bacteria > Fidelibacterota > Marinisomatia > Marinisomatales > JAADGP01 > JAADGP01. The sequence continues at coordinate 8,262 of JAADGP010000160.1, read as the reverse complement.
ATCGCCGGGATCGAGAAAATCGGAATCAAATGGTTCCTGTAACAATGGGTAGTCGTCCGGGACTATCAAAGCGGTAATTTTTGGAACAGTGTATTGTGGGGTCAGCGCGTATCGATATTGATCGTCCTTGTTAACAATCCGTACGCGATATTGAAAGATTATATCATCGCGTATGGTATCAATGTAGGAAGTGGCCAGAGAGTCATTTATTACAGCGATCTGAACCCAGTGGGACCCTGAATCATCGATTGTGAATCGTTCTACGATAAACTCTTTAAAGTTTTCGACGGTTACTTCGGACCAGTTTATCGATACCGGTGTCGGGCGTGTGATTCGTTGACCTTCATAATCGACCTGTACCGTGAATAAATTCTTATCTTCGGTAGGCTTTGTAAAAAAGGGCGAGTCACATCCGTTCCATAGTAGAATAAGGAGATAAGGCAGTAAACGGTTTATCTTCATGCGGGGTGAACCATTAATCCGGGATTTAAAGCTCTATTTTCACGGTGACGACTTCCCGGTATTTTTCAAAATAGTTGAATCCTTTCCGTAAACTTTCTTCCAGGGATAGTTTGCTCTCTTCTTTAGAGAGTAAGTTTCGCCAGGTATAGGAAACGGTCCAGTTCAGTCCCAATATTTTTTTCCTGACACTCAGATTCAAGTTGGCATTTTCGCGTGGTTTTCGAATCTCCACCCCGGCGCCGGGCACAAAGTAATACTGCTCCCCTTCGTTTAGGTAGTCGTAACTGAGCGATACCCAACTGAGATTTAATTCACCGGTTATGATATTACGGTATTTCGGTTTGTAGGGAAAGACAAACGGATTGCTTATGTCCATGCGTGTTGAGCTGGCGGTAATAACGAATCGATTTTCAAACATTCGGATTTTTAAACTACTCTCGATCCCTTTGATATCAGCGGAACGGGTATTAAACGGGACCGGGGGCTGATCTTCGATGGCCAGATACGCGATCTTATTGATATAGTCGTTAACAAATATACCCATGGTGAACTCGATGGCGGATATAGGGATGGAAGTGGTAACATTGGTGAATATCAGGTTCAGGTTAACTTCCGTGGATAAAAGTTGTTCGGCCGTCAGGGTGGAATCGCCCAGGCTGTCCAGGGGTGCGTAGGAAAAGTGGAAATAATCGCTGAGGGTGGGGAGCCGTTTGTTGCTCCCCTGATTAACAAAAAGTGAATAACTGACTTTTGGCGTACGACCTTCAATATTCATTCCTATGCGTTTGTTGGATAGGGTCGTTAACTGTGTTGATCCCGGTTTATGATACACGATCGGTGTTCCGTCGTTAAGAATAGTCGGAAATTCGAAACGATCATTACGGATGGTGCTGAATTGATCAAATCGCAGACCAAGTTCAAAGTCGATTCGGTCAATGAACGGATGTTCCCCCATAATGACGAATTTTGAAGCCAGGGCGGCGCCATAATCCGTTCTCGTTAGTCCTGCCAGCCTTTTAACGGTAACCGTTCCGTCGATATCTCTGGATTCCTTGTTCCCGGTAAATGATTGAAGCTCGGATTCAACCAAAATTGTACTTTCTAATTTGCCGCGGGTAATCAGCTTTGATATGTGAACCGATTGTGTCCGATCACGTAATTGTTCTTTCATGCTGGTAAAGAAATCCTGCTTGATCGCCCATTTGCGATCACCCGCAAAGATTTCCCAGTCCGTCAGCCCGGCGATGTTCCCGCGGTAACGAATGCTGGCCATGGTAAGTCCGTCAGCAAGGTCCACACTTCCTGATGGAAACGTTAACGCCTTTTCCAGGCGATACCATTTGGCGTCCAGTTTTCCAGCCGGTAAACGAATACCGGAAAAAAGATTCTGGAACAGGGAAGTTGTAAGTGTCCGACCGCCATAAGCCCGGGATTGACCGGAAAAGCGTCCCCCGAAACCAACCGGACCATACACACCGGTGGCGGAAAGGGAAAGATCCAAATCGTCATTAAATGTTTGGCCGATTCCCTGGGAAACCGAAACGGAGTTGCGGGTGGCGTCTTTGGATTCGAGGTTAACAACGCCTCCCACCGCACCACTACCGAAAAGCGTGGTACTGCCCCCCTTGATGACCTGGATTTGTTCCAAAGAATTCAAGTCAATCATCGACAGGTCGGCGACGCCGGAATTGGCGTCATTTAGTTTTACCCCGTCCAGATATACGGCCACATCGGTGGCGTTGCTACCCCGGATGCTTACGGTTTGTTTACCGCTGTTCGAATAATCCATTTTGACGCTGCTTACGCGGCGTAGGGCGCTGCCGAGATCACGGGCTCCCGCCAATTCGACTTCCTTAATATCGATGAGGTCAACCGAAGAAGTGATATCGGCCTGATAGGTTTGTTTGGCGCCGGTAACATCCACGGTTGTACCCTCAATCACGCGGGGCAATAACTCCACCAGGATCTCTTGTTCGGAAACAATGGTGATCGATTTGGCTTGATAAGCAATATGCGAAATTTTTATCGAGACCGGTGGTGTTGCCTCTATTTGTAATGAGAAAACCCCCTTTTCATCGGTTGCCGTGCCATACCGCGTATCTATGACTTCTATATTCGCGCCAACAATCGGTTTGCCGGTATTCTTGTTTTTCACGATTCCCCGGATGGTTATACCGGAAATGAGTTCCATTGATAATGCAAATAGAATAGGGTAAAAAAGTCTGGGCGACATAGCGGAATATAATGCGACCGGTAATTCCGATGGAAATTATAATACGGGATTGTGGCAAGCGCGCAATTTGGATCGATAAAGCAATTCGGAGTTCAGGAATTGAATGTAGTATCGTAAATTTCATTCCCGGTCTTTGATGAGAAGATTGGTGTACAGTGTTAAACGTATTGATGTTATTCCTACCAAGCAGTGTTGTTTTTGAAGAGAAGTTTAAAGGTAGGCGACCATGGTCCTGATTCTACATTGCCGGAACGGGACAATAGTGCGCGAGCCCGGATCAATATTGCCGGAAGAAAAGAGGTTTGTTTTTTTGAATCAAGATTTTTCAATAGAAAAATTTGCCCTTCTTAACAGAAGCGGACAAGAAGGAATGAATTAAAATTTATGAAGTGACCGACGTGACGTATCATGTCAAAGGAATTACCCGTGATTTCAGAGTCGATTAGATATATTATTAAGTTGTTAATTTTTACCGTGCTTGTTTCCGTGGTATGGGGACAGGAATCCGCCGTCATTTCCGGATTTGTCACCGATGAAAAGTCAGGGGAGTCGATTTACGGCGCGAATATATTTTTAAAAGACACCCCTTATGGCAGTGTCTCCAATATTGAGGGTTATTACGTATTATCGAACATACCGCCCGGTGACTATACGTATGTTGTTTCCTTTATCGGATATAAGCGCTTCGAACGTAAAATCAGTTTGGGTGGGGGTGAGACGAGGGTATTGAATGCCGCATTGCAGTCCGAGATATTGACGGGACAGGCTGTTTATGTTTCCGGTGAACGCACGGCTTTTAAGCGCCAGATCCAATTGAGCCAGATTAATATGAGTCCCCGGCAAATTGCGTCCATGCCGAGAGTGGGAGAGGTGGACCTTTTTCGTGCTTTGCAGCAATTGCCCGGCGTTAACGCCGAAAATGATTTTTCCGCCGGTTTGATCGTTCGCGGCGGCGATACCGATCAAAACCTGATATTGCTGGATGGGATAACCGTCTACAATCCCTCGCATTTAATGGGGATGTTCTCAAATTTTATTACCGATGGTTTAAGGGATGCGGAATTAATTAAGGGCGGGATTCCGGCTGAATACGGGGGGCGGTTATCATCGGTGTTAAATGTACGCAGCAAGGACGGGAATCAGAAAAAAAACCACTTCAAGGGGGAAATCAGTATGATCTCGTCCAAGTTGTTGGCCGAAGGCCCGATCCCCAAAGGAGCCTGGGTTGTCGCCGCCCGGCGGACGTACGTGGATAAGATGCTGGCCGGATTCCGGAAATTAAATTTAACCGATTTCGAGTTGCCCTATTATTTCTATGATGTTCAGGCCAATGTTTTTCAAAATATTACCGATAACGACCGGTTGTCCTTCAGCGCTTATTTTGGTGATGATGTATTGGATTGGACGGCCGCTAATATGTACTTCTCATGGGGCAATAAAACGATCAGTTCGCGTTTGCGGCATATCTTTTCACAGTCGTTGTTTTCAAATTTCATGGTTGCCTATAGTCGCTTTGATATTCGTACGGAGTTCGGCGGTGATGACGCCGTTCATGAAGAGGATGAAATCAAGGACTTTACCATGAAAGGCGATTTGACGTATTACCATTCCGGTGAACACGAATTTAAATTTGGGTTCGAACTAAAAAATCTAGACATTAGTTATCGCAGTTGGTTTGGAGAAGATGAACAATTTCGGCTCGAACAACAACCGGTTTACGGCGGGTTTTACAGCCAACTGAATTGGCACCCAAAAGGTTGGGTTCTGGTTACGGGGTTGCGTTTGAACTATTATGATGCCATCAAACAGAAATTCCGATTGGCTCCCCGATTTTCCTTAAAACGTCTGGTAGGTGAATGGTCGGCGATTACCTTTTCCATCAACCGTTATTATCAATACATATTTACGTTTAACGATGAATTTAATATGCGGATTCTGAATGCCTGGGTGGCCCAGGACACGACGATTGCGACACCTTATTCAAACGAATTATTAATAGGCTTTAATACCAAGATAACGCAGGGAATTGATGCCACCGTGGAAGCGTACTATCGTCGAATGTATAATTTGTATGTGTTTAAAAATGTATTTGCCAGTTTCGATCAGGAAATCATTAATCCTCGTTCTTCCGATTTCTTTGAACCGACCGATGCGGAGGCCATGGGGATCGAATTCCTTTTCCAGCGTAACTTCGGCCGGTTGAGCGGTTTGGGATCTTATACCCTTTCATGGGTAGTTAAACAAATTGCTGATGAACCGCGTTATTGGGCTAACTGGGACCGTCGCCATAACGTCAAATTAATCCTGAACTGGAGAATCAATCAAAAATGGGATTTGGCGACGACATTGAATGCTTACTCCGGGGTTCCGTACACACCGATTTTGGGATTTTTTACTTATTACGAACCGGGCTATTCAAACCCGATTTATTTTGAAATTCCTGGTACTCGGAACAGTAAACGGTTGCCGTATTACGAGCGGTTTGATTTGGGTTTAACGCGCCATTTTACTTTTAAGACCTGGAAGATGGATGTGTATTTCAGTCTGATTAACCTTACCAATCATGAAAATATTTTTCGCATAGTCTATGATACCAGTCCACTGAACGAGGGACAACCCCCGGTTTTAAACAAACTGAAAATGTTTCCTCTAATTCCGATTATCGGAGTCCGGGGAGAGTTCTGATGAAATACCTAAAAATATATATTGTTCTGTTGTTCGGTTTCCTTTCTCCGTCTTGTGACCAATTGTTGGATATGCCGGCCGAATCGAAATATGAAGAGAAGATTGTTGTGAACGCGACCATTATCGCCGGGGCGATGTATTTCGGAGGAATATTAATTCCCATTCCCATTGATTCCATTCGCGTCCATACTTCTTCCAGAATCGACGAACCTTTTGACGCCCGCTCAAATGCCCTGTCAGGGGCTTTGGTAATCCTGGAATCATCCGCGTTTGTGGATACCTTGGTCGAATACGAAACGGCTCCCGGCGTATATCATCCTTCGCAGTTACGGTTTGCCAAAGAGGGTGAGACATACACGTTGCGGGTATCCGATGGTATTCATCCGGACGTTATCGCAACAACAACGGTACCGTCACCCGTTAAAATGGTTAGGGATTCGGTGCACACCGATACGGGTTTGGTGGCGGGTTTCCAGGATACGATTGTCTATCGCCCGGCCGGTAGAGAAGATGACTTTATGAATCCGGTCATTTTTTCTTTTGATATTGAATACGATTCCGCCGCGCCCCCCAGCTTGGTACGTTTGGTTAACATCGCGTTGGAACCCAGCGAGGAAAACATGATCATGGAAGATGATTCACTGAAAGCATTGCTCTATAAATGGCAAGGTCTGGCAACGGATGAGGAAGGCATGAAATTGCGGCTGATAATGAAGAGCGCAACTTCATTCAACAGTACGATTTTTGACCGCCGGTACGAGGTTTCCTGGTCGGCGCTTACCTTCTATGGTCCGCAAATGTTTCTGGTTCTATCCCTCGATGAACACTACTACAACTACCATAAAGGGTTTTTGGAGGGGCCGCCGCGTAATTTTAATTATTTACCGGAGACCAATATTGTAGGGGGATACGGACTCTTTTCTTCCGCCAGTATAGCTCCTGAAAACATCCATTTCTATTATCTGCGCCGTCCCTGAATAGCTCCTTTTTCGAACGACACGAAAGCATTTTTCGGGAGTGTTTTAAGGTGAGTCAGCGGCGACCTACTTACGTCCCGATAGTCGCCACGCTCCGTCGGGGTTTCCACTGCGTCCGACACGCATACGCTTCAGGCCTTATCTTTATATAGTAAGCGTTTCACTTTTCGCGAGAGGGAGAGGAAAGTGGTGAGTTTCCCACCGAATACGTGAAGCAATTTTGCGGAACCAAATTGAATTAAATCCAATTTGTATTCACGGGATAAATCGGTGGGGGTATCATTGTGGGCCACTAACGGTCGTACCCCGATGTATGCGTCTGCTATGTTGTTTGGTGTAATGTGGTATTCGGGTTTGAGATAGACATTTATATTTTTGATCAGATATTGAATATCCTCATCCCTAACCCGGACGGCATCCACCGGACCGGTTTCTTCCCTTTCTGTTGTTCCGATAATAGTGTGGTTATTTTCATGTTCGGGGATAATAAAGAATATTCGTTTTCCACGTGTTTGCATAAACATGAAATCTTCAGTAAGCAAACCGTCCAGGACGATATGAATTCCGCTGATTTTGCGGATATGGTAATGGGCCGGCAATTCATAGCGGTCGTTTACTTCATCGATCCAGGGGCCCGTGGCATTAATTAATGTGGAGGCGCGGAAACTTCCCTGGTCTGAGACGACCGTGAATTGTTTTCGGTCCTGGGAGATGGTTTTGATGTTGACATGTTCGCAGAAACGGGCATTATTGCGCCGGGCTTCCCGGGCGATCCTGCGCGTCAGCTCCAAATCGTTGGTTTTGGCGTCGTGATACTGAAATACGGCCCGCAGTTCCTCCGGGGTCAAACGTGGTTCACGCGTAGCGAATGTTTCCCGCGGTACAATCGAACTTTTATGAGTATTATGTTTCCCGGCTAAAAGGTCATAGAGTTTAAGTCCGACCCAGATTGTCCATGGAGACCGGGGATTGGATCGGTATACCGGCAGGTAAAAAAGTTTCATTTTCACCAAATCGGGATAGGTCTGCAACAACTCCTGACGGTCCAGCAATGCTTCGCGCACCAACTTAAACTGAAACTGTTCCAGATAGCGTAACCCGCCATGAATCAGTCGTGAAGATTTCGAGGATGTGCCGCTGCCAATTGTTGATCGTTCGAGCACGACAACTTTTTTCCCGGCCTTAGACAATTCCAGGGCGATACCGGTTCCATTGATTCCGGCCCCCAGAATCAGAACATCACAGTTAACAGTCGTATTCGATTTTTTACTCATTTTATCCTTCCCCGCAAAGGATTATTCAGTGATAATTTTCAGTTATTGGTTGGTTATTAAGGAATATTTTGAACGCCGACCTGATGTAAATAAACAAGCTTGCCACCCAAATGCCCGGTATAGGCAACCAACAATGCTAACATACTCAAACCGATTAACACCAGGATATTTGTCAGGTTTTCTTTTGTCCCCTTCAAGGCCAAATAGAGCCAGGCGATAAACAGAATTATTGCCCCCCAGATTGTGATAGTCGCATATGCTTCATGCCGTTCCAGCAAATCAAGCACCGTTGGTGTTAAATCGGATTGAACGGTAGCGGCGGTTTTTCCTCCGGTTTGTCCTGCCAAAAAGCCTGAAATCGCCGCCAGACCAAGAAGCCAAATATTGCCGAACCGGTTCCAAAGGCGAGGCTTCCAAATGTGTAGGATATGCAAAAAGAAGGCCGTTATAAAAAGGGCAATAGGAAAATGAACGAAGTAAGGGTGCCAATCAGTTAACATATTACGCGTTGAAATTTATAAAATAAAAGCCATCACCCTGGACGGCTTTTTACATCGATTGTCAAATTTGTGAATCTGTAGCCCGTAGGGGAATCGAACCCCTGTTGCCAGAATGAAAATCTGCCCCGATT
>JAADGP010000139.1 GCA_013152315.1 FCB group bacterium | reverse complement strand
AATCAAGTATCTCCAGTAAGAAAAGATTACTTCAATTATTTGCCTAACTCTTGATATTCTTTTCGTTTAATTCGCTTGATTCGTTGTTAATCATAATCCGGGTTAAAGAATTTCCTGACAGTAGCTACGCTCCGACAAGCGTTCCGCCAGCCGGCAGACAGATCTGCCAAGTGGTGGATTTTTTTGCTGTGTAAATGGATAGGAAAAGATAAACATTCGGGTAACCGGGTTACGAAAAGATAAAATTCGGAAAAAGGCTTGACATCGTAAGGAAATAAAAATTAACCTTACCTATCGCAAACGTTTGCAATATGCTTCAACAGGAAGCCTAATAAGCAGAATGTTTTGTTTCTGACATTCATGGAGAAATATGGTATGTGTATAAGAAGAATTGGTTTTGTCCCTATATTAATAATGGTTGGACTTGTTTGCGGTGTTCTTGCATCAACAATATCCGCCATGGTTCGCCAACCTTATCTGCAAAATGTTACCGAAAACAGCGTAAAAGTGATGTGGGGGACGGACGCTACAAGTGGCACTTTGTACTGGGGACCTTCTCCCGGGGAATACGATAACAGTGTTTCCAGTACCGTTTTCGCGGATCGCGCCGGTAAACAGATTCATACCGCGACCATCGACGGCCTGGACCCGGGCCAAAAGGTTTACTATTATGTGATTTCCGGTACGGATACCGTGGGGATGAATGATTCCACCTATTATGCCGTTACCGCGCCCGCCGGAAATGCGCCGTTTCGTTTCGCGTTTTACAGCGACAGCCATGCCTATAATAGCGTCCAGGGCAAGGTAATCAGAACTATGGTTAAGCATAAACCCGATATCGTTTTACACGGTGGGGATAAAGTGACAACCGGGAAGAATTTATTCGAGTTTAATAGCTACTTTTTTTATTACGGCGCACCGTTAATGAAAAATACTCCTCTTTTCAGTACCGTTGGTAATCATGATATGACTTATCCCCAATCCGGAAACGGTTATGAAGCCGACATTGCGAACTATCGTGACCTGTTCGATTTGCCGGTAAACAATAGTCCCTATGACGGTACGGAGGACTATTATTCCTTTGATTACGGCAGTGTTCATTTTGTGAGCATTCATGCCCAACGGGCACAAAGGGGCGGTTATCAGAATGGCTATTTCAACGAAACCTACAATGATTCCATGCTGGCCTGGCTGAAACGCGATTTGCAAGGGACAGACAAACCATGGAAGGTCGTGTTCTTCCACAAACCGATTTTCATGAACTGGCTTGAGCCGCAGGGTTGGGATACCATTTTGGAGCAAAACGGCGTACAACTGGTATTGAACGGCCATCTTCATTATTATTACGCCCATAATCGAAATTCCGTCACCTATATTATTGCCGCCACTAGCGGCGGAGGGCTTGGAAATATCAACTGGTGGGAATGGTCCGATTATTATATCGGGGCATTCAGTGATTATAATTTTGTCCAGGTCGATGTTACTCCTGCCGAGCTGAAGGTCAAGGTGTTTGATAGTAATGACGTACTTCGTCATTGGATCAATGTGGATCCCTCCGGCAACGCAACGTATCCGCCCCTTGGACCGGTTGACGATTTTGACGAGTATGCGGATGATAGCGGCGTGCAGGGCGCCTGGCGATGGATTGGGGTCGTACAGGGCGTTCCAATGGATGCCATTCAGGTGTACCTGGATACGGACAGCTTAAAGGAAAGCAATGTTATGCGCGTGGAATCAAGTTTTTCCGAGGACGGCAGAGACGGCTATGCTTACGTAGGTATTCCCGGTTTTTGGAACTGGACTGATTACAAAGCGATTAAACTTTGGGTTAAAGCGAATTACACCGGTTTCCCCAATCAGTATTTCCAGGTCCGTCTCCATGAAGGTTCCGACGGGGAGAAATGGAAATCGCCTCAAGTCAGTCTCAGCAATATTGCCCCGGAGGGTGAGTACGTGTATTTGTACTTTGATGATTTTACGAAATACTATAACGGCAACGGTTCCCTGGCTAATAATAAGCTGGATCTGAATGCCATCGTCAATTTTTTCATAATACCGGGGTACAACGGAACAGCCACGGATAAAGGTACCTCCACGATTTACATCGATGATATTACGGTCGTGGTCGATTCCTTAAGTACGGTAACGGATCCGGCATTGCCGGGAAAATTCGGGTTGCATCAGAACTATCCCAATCCATTTAACCCGGTAACCACGATCCAATATGATATACCTGTCACCGGCGAAGTACAACTCACCGTCTACGACGTCTCCGGGCGTGAGATAGCAACCCTGGTTAACGACCGGGTGGCAGCCGGTACCCATACGGTCCGGTGGGACGGTAGAAACCGGGATGGGGGAAAGGTTGCTTCCGGGATATACATTTATCGCCTGAAAGCGGATAATTACGTGCAATCAAAGAAGTTGTTACTGATTAAGTAAGAGTTCGTTATGTGAAAAAGCCTGGGGACTCCGGGAATGAAAATTGAGCTTTCAGACCGCGGACATCTGCAGTCTCATTTTTCCTACATGTTGAAAGCTGCGCCGAAGCATATGGGAGAAAGATGTGGAACTTCATATCAGAGAATAGATCAATGTCCTGAAAGTGATCAGGGGGAGAATTAAAATGGGTAAAAAAGAGATTACTCTAATCACACTGTTATTTGGTTTGGTTTATAATTTACAGGCCGATATTCCTATCGACGATTTCGAACATTATGACAGCACCGATTCGTTGCAATCAGTCTGGTCTTGGGTATGGTCGCCGACCAACGGCGCGACTCTTGACCGTTATCTTGATACGTTGGAAAATCCGGGGAATAAAGTTATGCGCGTGGAATTCGGTTTCCCCGGTGGAAGCAATAACGCCTGGGGAAAAGTAGGCCGGGCAGGTAACTGGAATTGGACCGGTCAGACGGGTATCAGGTTTTGGATCAAAGGGCGCACGACCGGGGATCCGGCCCAGAATTACAGAGTCCGTTTCCATGAAGGCGATCCGAATCAACGTTGGGGTGATAAATGGATATCTCCTTATTTTTCGATTGATAACCTGGATACAAACGGTCAGTATGTGTACATGAAGTTTACTGATTTCATGGACTTCGGCGGGTCGGGCGGAGTGAACGATAACGGCGTCCTGGAGTTGGAGAATATTACCGCTTTTTATATTTCACCGGCCTATTCGGGCCCGGCTTCAACCGGAGGGACCACGACGCTCTGGGTTGATGATTTTTCAACGACCGCCGACTCCGGAATAACACGCTATCCATATTTACAGAATGTGACTCAAAACAGCGTTGATGTCATGTGGGGGACGCCCGCCATAACTGGCGTTTTGTATTGGGGATCAACCCCCGGAAATTATACCGACAGCGTTTCCAGTGCCATTTTTCAGGATACCGGTGGCAACCAGATTCATACCGCTACAATAACCGGATTGACTCCCGGCGATACCGTCTATTACTATGTGATTTCCGGGAATGATACTGTTGGTTTGAATGATTCTTCCTATTATGCCGTTGCCGCGCCGGGCGATGACGCCTCGTTCCGTTTTATCGCCTATGGCGATACGAAATATAACAGCACTTATTTGCCTACTTACCACGGTCACGTAATCGACGCCATGATTCCCCACGATCCCGGAATCGTTATTCATTGCGGAGATATTGCCGAACAGGGGCAATTATTCGAATTCGATAAATATTTCTTCAATTTCGCGGAGCCGTTAATAAAAAACACGCCGATGTTTATGACCATTGGCAATCATGAATTACCTTATAATGCCTCCAATTACGAAGCGCAAATACAGAATTATCGTGACCTTTACAGTTTGCCTTCAAATAATCCCGAAAATATTGAGGATTACTATTCCTTTGATTACGGCAGCGTGCATTTTGTAAGTTTGAATACCCAGTGGCTGAGACCGGGATCGGGAACGTACGATCCCACCCGTGCGGCTGAAATGAAAACCTGGTTGGAAAATGACCTGGCCTCCTCTACCAAGCCGTGGAAAGTGGTCTTTTTCCATAAACAGGCTTTCCTTGATTTTGTGGAGAGTCAGGGCTGGGGACCGATCTTCGAGCAAAACGGAGTTAATGTTGTTTTCTATGGTCACGGCCATTCCTATTTGTCTCATTATCGCAATGGTATTACGTATGTTATGACCGGTGGCGGAGGTACCAGATTAGGGCCGCCTGATTTGTGGGCCTGGCCGGAATACCGCATAAGCGCTTTTTCGGATTATCATTTTGTCCAGGTGGATGTTACGCCGGAAAAACTTTTCCTCAATGTTTACGATGATGACAATAATCTTCGCCATTGGATCGAAGTCGGTGCGGATGGCAATATTGTCTATCCGCAACTCGACCTGATCGATGATTTCGAGCCTTATTTCGGTACAATAGCGTTACAGGCAAGATGGACATTGAAATATATTCCCCCTGAATTTGACAGTCTGGGCGTGACCCTTGAACACACCCTGGCCACTGGCGGCGAAAGCGGATCCAGCAATGTGATGCAATTGGATTTCAGTTTCCCGGCCGGAAGCGAAGGGGCCTGGGGTGCCGTCGGTCTTCCCGGTCAGTGGAACTGGTCGGTTCACACGGGTATTAACCTGTGGCTTAAGGCTTCGACTACCGGTGATTCCGAACAGTACATTCAACTGCGGATTCTGGAAGCCAACGGCGGCGATAAATGGGTGGCCACGGTGCCAATAGATAAACTTGATCCGAACGGTGAATATGTTAACGTGTACTTTACCGCGTTTAAGTGGTACGGCGCCGGTAGTGCCGACAGTTCCCTGGCAGACGGTGTAATGGATCTGGATAAAATTGCGGCGTTCTATGTGGGCGCCTCGGCGGCCTCGGGCCCGGCAACCGAGAACAGCTCCGCGACCATATTGGTGGATGATATTACCGCTTTCATAAACCCCATTACCGGTACGCATCTCGATGACGATTTCGAAAGTTACGCGACAAATACGAATTTGGCGACCAAATGGAATATGGTTTATTGGGGTGGAAACGATCGGAACAATCCCTCCAATGTATCGATGTCGCGCAGTCTTGATCCAAACGGGGGCGTCGAAGGCAGTCAGGCAATGCGTATGGATTTCTCCTTCTCAGCCGGTGTTAGCCCCAGTTCCAGCAACTTGGGGGTGAATTGGGATCCCTGCATCTATGGAATTACCGGGTATTTCACGTCCTCCGAATATCAATCCGATTTAACCAATTATACAGGGGTCAGGCTATGGCTTAAGCCGGGACCGGTAAGCGGCAACGACAGTATCTACTTCAAGTTGAATCTTATTGAGGACGAACCCGTGGGTTCCGAAGAAAAATGGATGTCACCGAAAGTGTATTTAAGCGACCTGGACACGGCCGGGCAGTATGTGTACCTGGATTTTGATGACTTCTTCCAGTATTACACGAGTTCCCCCGAACCTATGGAACGGGATAAAATCAAAATATCCTTTTTATGGCTGGCCTACGATAAAACGGCGACGGAAAATAGTTCCGCTACCCTGTGGGTGGATGATATTACCTATGTCCCCGAACTTTCCGTGAATCAAGCGTCAGGGAACGTACCGAAGCGCTTTGCCCTGTACCAGAATTATCCGAATCCTTTTAATCCGACGACCAC
>JAADGP010000110.1 GCA_013152315.1 FCB group bacterium | reverse complement strand
CCGGCGGCGGTCATTTTTTGCCGGAAATAGCGGGTATTGGCTTCCAGCTTATCCCGTAATTCCGTTGTGGCCGACAGCATTTCGAACACCTTGATGCCTGCCGCCACGATAGCCGGGGTTAACGTGTTGGAAAAGAGATAGGGGCGGGACCGTTGCCGCAACAGGTCAACAATTTCCCGGCTGGCGGTTGTGAAACCTCCCGAGGCGCCTCCCAGCGCTTTCCCCAGGGTGGAAGTTATTATATCGATTTCCTCCAAAACACCATGGTACTCACCCGATCCGCGGCCCGTCGGGCCGACGAACCCGGTGGCATGGGAATCATCAACCATAACCATGGCGTTGTATTTTTTCGCTAAGGGAACGATTTCATCCAAACGGGCAATATCCCCGTCCATGCTGAAGACGCCATCGGTGGCGATGAGACGCAAACGGGCGGTTTGCGCTTCCTTAAGTTTGTCCTCCAATTCCTTCATGTCGCTGTGCGCGTAGCGATAGCGCCGGGCTTTGCACAACCGGATCCCGTCAATGATGGAAGCGTGGTTTAAGGCGTCGCTGATAACCGCGTCTTCCGGTCCCAACAGGGTTTCGAACAGACCGCCGTTGGCGTCAAAACAACTGGTGTACAGGATCGCGTCATCGGTGCCGAAGAACGTCGCGATGGTTTTTTCCAGGTTTTTGTGGATGTCCTGGGTTCCGCAGATAAACCGTACCGATGCCAACCCGAACCCGTATTCTTCCAAGGCTTTCCGGGCCGCGGCAATGATATCCGGATGGTTCGCCAGCCCTAAGTAATTATTCGCGCAGAAATTAAGGACTTCGCCTCCCTCCACGGTGTTTATCGTAACCCCTTGGGGGGTGGTAATTGTGCGTTCCTTTTTGTACAAACCGTCCGCGTTGATCCGTTCGAGGGTGGATTGATATATTTCCTTACTTTGTTTCATATGAATCCCATTCCAATATTACTTTTCCACAGCGGCCCGATTCCATTATGTCAAAGGCCTGTTGAAAATCATCGATATGAAATTTATGAGTCAAAACCGGGGAAATATCCAGTCCGCTTTGCAGCATTTGCGTCATTTTGTACCAGGTTTCGAACATTTCCCGGCCGTAAATCCCTTTGATATGAAGACCTTTAAAAATTACGTCGTCCCAGTTGATCCGCGTGGTTTTCGGCAGGATGCCCAACAAGGCGATGCGCCCTCCATGATACATGGTTTTTACCATATCGCTGAAAGCCCGGGGGTTGCCCGACATTTCCAGTCCGATATCGAACCCGTCGGTCATGCCCAGCCGGTCGATACTGTCCTCGATTCTTTCCTGCGTCACGTTTAAGGTAAGCGACGCCCCCATTTTTCGCGCCAAGGCGAGTCGATATTCGTTCACGTCCGTAATCACGATGTGGCGGGCTCCCACGAAGCGACAAATCGCAACCGCCATGATTCCGATCGGACCCGCCCCGGTAATTAGAACATCCTCGCCGACCATTTCGAAGGACAGGGCGCAATGGGTGGCGTTGCCGAAAGGATCGAAAAAGGAGGCGATATCGGAGGGAATGTCAGGATGGACGGGCCAGATGTTTCTTTCGGGCATTACCAGGTATTCGGCAAACGCGCCGTCGCGATTAATGCCGATGCCGATCGTGAGATTGCACAGATGCCGTTTGCCGGCCCGGCAGTTGCGGCAATACCCGCAGGTGATGTGTCCTTCCCCGGAGACACGGTCCCCGATTGAATAATGGGTGACACCCGGCCCGATTTCCACGACCTCCCCGACAAATTCATGACCAATAATTAGGGGTGGTTTGATCGTTCGTTGGGCCCAGTCGTCCCATTCATAAATATGGAGATCGGTGCCGCAGATAGCCGTTTTTTCAATTTTGATTAATACATCATTGGTGGTCAGCGTGGGGGCGGGAACTTCTTCCATCCAAAGGCCGGGTTCGGCGGAACGTTTAACGAGAGCTTTCATATCCGTTTTGGCGTCGTTACAATAAAGCTTTATTGCATTATTGTTTTGTCAAATTTACAGTCCCTTTCGGGACCGGACAATTTATTTAACTTTGTCCCGTCAGGGACGAAATATAAAACCTACGCGGCAATTCAATACAGGGGAATATCCTATTCCCAACGGCAAACACGAATTAGGGATATTTTGGAGCAAATGTGTTTACCATTTGCCGTTGCCGTTTCGTCCCTACGGGACTTGTGTTTATTGTCTCGTGATGGCTATAAATATGTCGTCCCTACGGGACTTACTGCAGCGTACCATTTTGGGAATCATGGAATCTATGGTCTATTCGAAGGTTCTGCATATACTTAATAACGTTTCATACCTTACTTGTCATCCGGCAACAAAGTGGTAACCCGCCTTGTATCCCCAGTGACATACAAGTAAATTCATTTCCCTTTTTTTGAAGGTAAATTCAAAGTCTCCTGTCAGATGTCACGAATAATTTCAATAGCAAATCAAAAAGGTGGTGTAGGGAAAACCACCTCAGCCGTTAACATAGCGGTGAGTTTGGCGGTTACCGAAATGAAAACCCTGTTGATCGACTTGGATCCCCAGGCCAACGCCACTACGGGTATTTCGGATTTGACGCAAGATTCGCCGGCTACCGTTTACGATGTGTTAATCAGGGGCATTCCCATTGATCAGGCGATCACCAAGACACAGTTTGACCACCTTGACCTTGTATCCTCCACCCACGATTTGGTGGGGGCGGAAATAGAATTGGTAAGTTTAATGGCGCGGGAATATCAGGTGAAAAACGCCCTGGAACCGATTAAATCCAAATACGATTTTATTATTCTGGATTGTCCCCCGTCCCTGGGATTGCTGACGATCAACGCACTTACGGCTTCGGATATGATTATTATTCCGATTCAATGTGAATATTATGCTCTGGAAGGTTTGGGACAACTGTTGAATACGATTCGGTTGGTTCAAAGACATTTAAACACAAGTTTAACGATCGCCGGCGTGCTGCTGACCATGTACGACAGCCGTCTGAATTTATCGAAGGAAGTGGCCCAGGAAGTGGAGAGTTATTTCGAAGATAAATTGTTTAAAACCGTGATTCATCGTAATGTCCGTTTAGGGGAAGCCCCCAGTTTTGGAAAGCCTGCTTTGCTGTATGATGCCAATTCCACGGGGGCTCGCAATTACATGAATCTAGTTGAGGAGATTTTGGAACGTGTCCGATAAACGCTTAGGCCGGGGCCTGGAAGCCTTAATACGACCCCGGGAGGAGATGCCGCCCGCCACCCGCCAGGGCGCTGCCACCATTCCGATTAAGGACATCAAACCTAACCCCCATCAACCGCGACAACAATTTGACGAAGTTGCCCTGGAGGAATTAGCGGCGTCGATCAGGGAGAAGGGAGTGCTTACGCCGATTACCGTCAGGATTGAGGATGACCAGTATATCCTGGTAGCGGGGGAACGACGCCTGCGCGCGGCATTGATGGCCGGATTGCGTGATATCCCGGCCTATATTGTAGAGGTGTCCGATGAGGCGGAAATGATGGAAATGTCCCTCATTGAAAACATCCAGCGCGAAAATTTGAATCCCATAGAAGAAGCGGAAGCGTATGCCTTTTTAAACAGCAAGTTTGATTTGCCCCATGAAAAAATAGCACAGGCGGTGGGTAAAAAAAGAGTAACCGTCGCTAATGCCTTGCGGTTACTAACGCTCCCGATGGAAATTCGGAACAGTATCCGCGAGGGGAGTATTTCGGCCGGACACGGCCGCGCCATCCTGATGATGAAAACGACCGCCGCCAAATACAAACTATGGAAACAAATTGTTCAAAACGGGATGAGCGTCCGGGCGGCGGAGGCTTACGCGAAATCAAAAGCGTCCCCGAAACCGGCGCCGAAGAAGAAAAGCGCCGAAAAAGTTGTCGATCAGCAGGTAAAAGCTCTGGAGGATGAACTTATATCGATCCTGGGAACAAAGGTAAAAATTTTTCCGCAACAAAAAGGCGGCCGGATTGAAGTGTCGTACTTTTCCGAAGACGATCTGGAACGGATTATCGATTTGTTGCGCTCAATTTCATAATGTGAAATGAAACCGGACAGGTATACAGTCTTAATAATTCCCGATAATGGGGATGAAAACAAGCAGTTTACAATATCCCGTGGCAAACTGGTGTTTTTCATTTTCATTTTGGTCGTGATTTTGTCCGGACTGATTGGAGTGGGGGTGTATTCGTTGCCAAGGGCGCGTCAATTCGATGAAATTCAGGCCAAGTACGATGGGATGGTAAAAGAGCGCATGGAAATCATGGCGTTAATGCAAGATTTACAACGCATGAAGCAGATGGACCAGCTAATCCGGAAAACATTGGGAACGCAATTAAAATTTACCCCCGAAGAAGGTCTGGACGATACCAGCACGACCGCGTATTCAGCGGGATACCCGGGAGAGGAGGAATTCCACCTTTCCTACGTGGAGAATATACCCTCTTTGGCTCCGGTTAAAGGGTATGTTACGCAACGGATGGACAAGGCGTCGATTTATCACCAGAAAAACCATTACGGGATTGACATTGCCGCAAAAAAGGGAGAACCGGTATTGGCCGCTGCCTCGGGGTATGTGGTGTATGCGGGATGGACGTACGATTTGGGAAATATTGTCATCATTTATCATGGCAACGGCTACTTTACGCATTATGGCCATAATCAGCAAAATCTGGTGGAACAACATAATTTTGTAAAGCGGGGAGATGTTATCGCATTGGTCGGCAACACGGGTATTTCGTCCGGTCCTCATTTGCATTTCGAAGTGTGGCGCGGAGGAAAAGCAATTGACCCGATGGAATTTTTCCCCGAATATAAAACGGTGGATTTAAGTCCGGGAAACAATGAGTAAAATCGATTTTCAAAATGTGCACACGATGATCGGCGCGGACGCGACGGTTACCGGCAACATAGAGTTGGAAGGCGGCTTGATCATATATGGGAAAATATATGGACATGTCACCACCAAGGGCCCGGTTCGAATTGCCCGGGGCGCGTTGGTGCAAGGTAATATTACGGCCAGTGACGTCCATATCGGCGGGACGGTAAAAGGGAATGTTACCGCCGGAAACCGCGTTGTGTTGGGTAAGGAATCGGCGCTCGCCGGAGATTTGGTTTACCGCCGCCTGGCAATTGAAGAAGGAGCGCAATTCGAGGGACGTTGTGATGTCGGATCATTGAATGAATCAGCGGTTCAAGCAAACGATGTCGGAGAAGAATAATTAGACGCCGCTGGGAACAGGCAAATCAATGACCGATGAAGAAAATTTTTTAGCAAGCTCTTTCCGTTATCTTCAGAAGATGATTCGTCAAAGTGGCCCCGCCGCTTCCGCTTCCTATACCATGATCGGCGCGATTATCCTGTTAGGTGGGTTGGGATATTTGATTGATCGCTGGTATAACACGGAACCGTGGTTTTTATTGGGCGGTTTGCTGTTAGGAATAATCGTCGGTTTGTATGAGATCGCGAAAGTTGTTTGGAAAAATCCCCGGTGATCCGGAGGTGGAGATTCGGAATTGTTGGTTATGATGAAATACCTCATTAAGGCTGTTTTTAAAATCGCGATGTGGATGGGCGTTTTCTTATGAAATTCAGTTTATTTTTAATCTTGTTCTGCTTCGGTGCCTGGGGCATTATTTCGGGGTTGATGCCCCGTTATACGGGGGAAATATTCTTCGGAATGATTGCTCCCCTTCTGGTGGGCGTCACAACCGTTTTGTTGGTGAAACGTACCCATAATAAAGACCCGCGGAAGATGACGGATTTTTTAGTGAAAGCCTTAATAGCGAAAATGGTCTTATACGGTGTTTATATAGTGATTATCATGGTCATTTTAGCTTTTGACCCTATTGCATTTATTATTAGCTTCGCAGGCTTTTTTATCCTGCTTCATGGTTTGGAAGCGCTTTATTTTACCAAGACCTTCAGAGCTAAACAGAATTAAACAACTTAGGCGAGGACGATGAGCTTAGCGGCACAAGGCCACGGCGCCAATGAATTTGACGCTGGTGAGGTAATTATTGAACACGTTTCCAATAGTTCACCGGAACACCCTATCTTTGAATTACCGACCCTGTGGGGGATTGATTTTTCCGTTACCAAGCATGTTTTAGTACTTTGGATTGTTTCCGCCTTGGTTTTTACGGTTATTACCTGGTATGTCAGAAAGTACTTAAAACAGGATCGTCCGGTTCCAACCGGGTTTATGAACGCCCTGGAAGCGATTGTGGAGTACATCAGGGATTCGATTGTATTGCCCAACGTGGGCCCCAAGTATTTATTATCATGGACCCCCTTGATTCTTACCTTTTTCTTTTTCATCGTTACTGCCAATGCCTTCGGATTGGTCCCCCTGTTTGACGTGTTGGGGGCCATAAACCGCCTGATTCTCCGGGTTGGACCGGAAGAGACTCAATTTATTAACACGCTTTTGCATGGCGGCGCAACCGCGACCGGTAATTATAATGTGACTGCCGGTTTGGCGTTGATTACCTTTACCGCGATTATTATTGCGGGTTCAAAGGCGCACGGATTTATTCAACACTGGAAAAATTTGGTTCCCCCGGGTTTCGCGTGGCCCCTTTATATTATGCTGATACCCATTGAAATCCTGGGAATGCTGGTTAAACCATTCGCCCTGACGATGCGTTTAGCCGCCAATATGACGGGAGGCCATATTGCTATTCTGGCCATCCTCTCGTTTGTCTTTATCTTCACCGGCCTGTTCCACAGTGCCCTGGCCGGGATTGGAATCGGTATTGTTGTTTCCGTCCCCCTGGCGGTCGGTGTTTCGGCCTTGGAAATAATCGTAATTCTGGTTCAGGCGTATGTCTTTACCATGCTGTCTGCCGTTTTTATCGGTATGGCAATAAACGTTCATCATTAAACAAAAATAACTAGAGGTGTGAATCATGGAAAACCTACACTACTTTGGCGCTGCTCTCGGTCTGGGGATGATTGTGATCGGTGCAGGTATCGGAATTGGTCGTTTTACTGCCGCCGCGGCGGAAAGTATAGCGCGGCAACCGGAAGCAGCAGATAAAATTACCGCCGCCGTTAACTTACCGTTGTTCCTTCTGGAAGGGGTAGCGATTCTGGCTGAGGTATTTGCATTACTCATTGTCCTGATGAAATAATTAGATGGAGCGACGGTGATTTTTATTGGGCAGTGGATTACCGATTAAAGTATATAACGTAAACCATTACTTGAGACAATCATAATTACATCGTAATCATTATGATAACTGTGTCGTATACAGCTGACCACACAATAAACCACCTGAATCCTGGGAGAAAGCGATGACAAATCCCTTAGTACAACCTGATCCAGGTTTATTTATCTGGACGATCATAACTTTTTTGGTTCTCTTTTTCCTGTTGGCCAAGTTCGCCTGGAAGCCCTTGTTAGCCATGCTGGAGAAGCGGGAAGAGACGATCCGCAAGTCATTGGAAGACGCGGAAAAAGCCAAACAGGAACTGGAACGTTTGCAACAAGAGTCGGAAGCCATTATCGCTAAGGCCAGGAATGAAGCCCAAAAAATTGTTGCCGAAGGAAAGGTAATAGCCAATCGGCTTCGCGATGAGGTCCTGGAGAAAACCAAGGGGAAGGCTGATGCGATACTGAAAAACGCCGAAAAGCAAATCCAGATGGAAAAGGAAAAGGCGATAAAAGAAATAAAAACCGAAGTGGTGGATTTATCTATCCAAATAGCCGGCAAATTAATTGAGAAAAATTTGTCCAAGGATGACAATCTGGCGCTTATTCGGGATTCCTTACAAAGCGTGAAAACGATTCATGAAGCTTAACCGGAAAGCGAAGCAATATGCCTCGGCGCTGATAAATGTCGCCCAACATTATAATGTTGTTGCCGAAGTGGGTGGGTCGTTAGGAATCATATCCAAGTTAATAAAAACCGATGGCGTCTTCAGAGCCTTTTTCCATACTACCAAAATCAGGCCGGAAGACAAGACCAAAATATTGTTGGCGATACTGAAGAAACAGTGTCACCCGATAGCAGCCGAATTTTTTGGTGTTCTGGCCGGGAAAAGGGAATGGCACCTGTTCCCGCGGACGGCGATTGTATACCGGGAAAAACAAAAAGACGTTTTAAACTTGGTATCGGTTAATGCCTACACCGCCCGGGAACTGGAAGAAGATATGCGTACACACATAAGAGAATCTTTGGAACAAGCTACCGGTAAAAAAGCCGATTTTCAGGTTTCTGTCGATCCGAATCTCCTCGGCGGAATCAAATTGCGGATTGGAAATATTGTCGTCGATGGATCCCTGCAACATCGTTTGCAACAGCTCAGGCAGGAACTTTTACACACTTAACAATTGGTTGGTAAATCTATGGAAATCAAAACCGAAGAAATAAGAGCACTTTTACAAGAACAAATTGAGAAATACGATGTGCATATCGATGTCTCCGAAGTGGGTGAAGTATTGGAAGTCGGGGATGGTATTGCCCACGTAAGTGGCTTGGAAAATGTCATGGCCAGCGAATTGGTCGAACTCCCCAACGGTGTATTCGGGATGGCCTTGAATTTGGAAGAGGACAATGTCGGCCTGGTGCTCTTTGGGGAGAGTTATCTGGTTAAGGAGGGTGACCTGGCGAAACGAACGGGCGCGGTGGTTGAAATCGGCGTCGGTGAAGGCATGTTGGGCCGGGTGGTGAATCCCCTGGGGCATCCCATGGATGGAAAGGGGCCCATTTCGGCTGGGGAATCGATGCCTATCGAGCGGAAAGCGCTGGGTGTTTTGGCGCGGCAACCGGTAATGGAGCCGCTCCAGACCGGCATCAAGGCGATTGACGCCATGATTCCCATCGGGCGGGGGCAGCGGGAACTTATTCTCGGTGACCGGCAAACCGGTAAAACCGCCATTGTGATTGACGCGATTATCAATCAGAAATATACGCACGAGACCGATTCCCCCGTGTACTGCATATATGTGGCCATCGGGCAAAAAGCTTCCACGGTTGCCCGGGTGGTCGCCGAGCTGGAAGCCCACGGAGCCATGGAATTCACGACCGTTGTCGCCGCGAACGCCTCCGATCCGGCGCCCATGCAGTTTATCGCTCCCTACGCCGGTTGCACACTGGGAGAGTACTTCCGCGATAACGGTAGACACGCGTTGATTGTTTATGATGATCTTTCAAAACATGCTGTTGCTTACCGGCAGATATCCTTGTTGTTAAGACGGCCGCCGGGTCGGGAAGCGTATCCCGGTGATATTTTTAATCTCCACAGCCGTTTATTGGAACGGGCTTCCAAGCTGAATGACAGCCTCGGTGGTGGATCCTTAACGGCTTTGCCAATCATCGAAACCCAGGAAGGTGACGTGTCGGCCTACATCCCCACCAACGTGATCTCAATTACCGACGGTCAGATATTTCTGGAATCGGACCTTTTTTATTCGGGCGTCCGCCCGGCGATTAATGTGGGTATTTCCGTCTCAAGGGTAGGTGGTAATGCCCAGATTAAGGCGATGAAACAGGTTGCCGGTTCGTTGCGACTGGACCTGGCCCAGTTCCGTGAACTGGAAGCATTCGCAAAATTCGGTTCCGATCTTGATAAAGCCACCCTCCAACAATTAACCCGCGGCTACCGGTTGGTGGAGATCCTGAATCAGGGCCAGTTTGAGCCCCTTTCGGTTGAACACCAGGTAGTGGTGATTTTTGCCGGTATTAACGGATATCTCGATAATTTAACGATTAAGCAAACCAAGGAATTCAGCCGCGAGTTTTTAAGTTATCTTGAATCGTCCGGGAGTTTGATTTTGACCCGCATCCTGGAGGAGCAGGAGATTACGGAAGACATTGAAACGGAACTGCGAAAAGTGATTGAAGATTTCCTGACCACATATAAAGAAGCCCCTTAAGCGGTTGGTCATATGTCAAATCTGAAAGATATTCGTCATCGTATCGGGTCGGTAAAGAACATCCAGAAAGTGACCCGGGCAATGAAAATGGTGGCAGCGGCCAAGTTGCGGCGGGCACAGATAAATATGGAACGGGCACGTCCCTACGCCCATCGGATTAATGAAGTTTTGACCCATCTTCTGCCGGCCATTAATCGCAATCTCAACCGGCTGTTGGAAGTGCGTGAACCGAAAAAAGTGGGGTTTGTTATCATTACCGCCGACCGGGGTTTATGTGGCAGTTTTAACACCAATATCATCCGGCGGGCTACGGAAATATTAAAGCCCTATGAAAAAGACGATACGCGGTTAATTTGTGTCGGCCGAAAAGGACTGAATCATTTTCAAAGTCGGGGGTACAATATTATCGGCCAATACATCGGATTTTGGCGTGAGTTGAATTTCGGGCACGCCATTTCAATTGTTGAGCAGATTACCGATCTTTATTTAAAACACGATCTGGATAAGGTGTTTCTGATTTATAACGAATTCAAAAATGTTATTCAGCAAAACGTGATTACCCAAACATTTTTGCCCTTGGTTCTGACGGAAGAATCGATGGGGGAAGGGAAAGTTGATTTTGGCGAGTACCTTTTTGAACCGTCGGAAGAACAGATTGTCAATTCACTGGTTCCCAGACATTTAAACATTCAAATGTGGCAGGCGTTGCTGGAGTCAAACGCTGCCGAACAGGCCGCTCGTATGACGGCAATGGAGAACGCAACCGAAAATGCCTCGGAAATGATTTCGGATTTAACATTGGAATACAACAAGGCCCGGCAGGCAGCCATTACCAAAGAATTACTGGATATTGTCGGTGGAGCCGAAGCTTTAGTACATGCACAAGGATAAACAGATGGTAAAAACAGGAAAAATAACTCAAATCATGGGTGTGGTGATCGATATTGTTTTCGAAGAAGGACACCTCCCGGCGATATATAATGCCCTGGAATTGGAACGGCAGGACGGGACAACGCTGGTCCTGGAGGTTGCCCAACATATCGGTGATTCGACGGTGCGGGCGATTGCGATGGATACCACGGACGGATTAATGCGGGGAATGCCGGTGAAAGATACGGGGGACACGATTCGGGTTCCGGTGGGGCCGGAAATCCTGGGCCGGATGTTTGACCTGTTAGGCAATCCGATCGATGGAAAGGAGCCTCCCAAAACGAAAAAACGGTATCCGATCCATCGGCCGGCGCCGAAACTGGAAGATTTTGTTGTTGAATCCGAAATCCTGGAAACCGGTATCAAGGTCATTGATCTTTTGGAGCCCTATACAAAGGGCGGCAAAACCGGGTTGTTCGGTGGCGCCGGGGTGGGGAAAACCGTGTTGATTCAGGAATTAATCAGGAATATAGCAACTGAGCATGGCGGGTTCTCCGTTTTCGCGGGTGTCGGCGAAAGAACCCGCGAAGGTAATGACCTGCTCGTGGAAATGAAAGAATCGGGAGTGATTAAAAAAACCACCCTGGTTTTCGGACAGATGAATGAACCCCCCGGGGCGCGTCTGCGGGTCGGATTATCCGCTCTGGCCATGGCGGAATATTTCCGGGACGAAGAGGGAAAAGACGTCTTATTGTTTATCGATAACATATTTCGTTTCACACAAGCCGGTTCCGAAGTTTCCGCCCTGTTGGGACGGATGCCGTCGGCGGTGGGTTACCAACCGACGTTGTCGACGGAAATGGGTGAATTGCAGGAACGGATCACCTCCACGAAAAAAGGATCGATTACCTCGGTCCAGGCCGTGTATGTTCCGGCGGACGACCTGACGGACCCAGCACCGGCCACCACCTTTGCCCATCTGGACGCCACAACGGTACTGTCCCGGCAAATTGCCGAACTGGGAATTTATCCCGCCGTCGATCCGCTCGATTCCACCTCCCGTGTTCTGGATCCAAGAATTGTTGGGGAGCGACATTACCAGGTTGCCAAGACGGTGCAGGAAACCCTGCAAAAATACAAGGATCTTCAGGACATCATCGCCATCCTGGGTATGGATGAACTGTCCGACGAAGATAAAACCGTCGTCGCCAGGGCGCGCCGTATCCAGCGGTTCTTGTCGCAACCGTTTTTTGTCGCCGAACAATTTACGGGAACACCGGGGCGCTATGTCAGCCTGGACGATACGGTTGACGGCTTTGAGCGTCTGGTAAACGGGGAATTCGATGAACTTCCGGAACAGGCCTTCATGTATGTGGGCACGATCGAGGAAGCGGTGGAAAAAGCGAAAAAAGTGATGGCTGCCTGAGTGTGAGTACCTTTCAATTAGAAATCGTTACACCAACCCGGATTTACGATGAAGGGGAGGTTTCCTATGTCCGTTGTCCCGGGATCGATGGTCTCTTTGGAGTGCTGGCCAACCATACCAAGTCAGTGTTTGCCTTGACCGTTGGGGAGATAAAAATTATCCGGGACAATGAAACCCGTTACTTTGCCACCAGTGGTGGATATGCGGAAGTGACAGGAAAAAAAGTACAACTGTTGCTGGAGTCGGCGGAAAGATCGGATGAAATCGATGTGGAGAGGGCTAAGGAAGCAATCCAACGTGCCAGGGAACGCCTGGCCCAAAAACATAAAATTGATGTGGTCCGCGCGGAATCGTCGCTTCAAAGAGCGTTGAACCGACTGCGCGTGGCTCAACGATAAATATCATTTACGCGATTGAAAGGAAAGACGGAAGCTTTTCATCAATAAAAGCTGTTTGTTTCCCCACTTCGTAGTCTGTTTAATCCTCAATACCCGGATGCTCATTAAGAGACTATTTCTGTCAATTTCTATCAACAATTAGTATTAATATCAAGCAACGTTTCCAGTCCCTAATATTTGAGTAAAGATATGTTTAAGCGAACACATACTTGCGGTTCCCTGAGAATTCAGGATGTAAATCGGTCGGTAGCGCTGAATGGTTGGGTCAATTCGGTGCGCCTTCACGGACAGGTTATTTTCGTCGATCTCCGGGATCGATACGGAAAAACACAGTTGGTATTTAACACTGAAGCTTTCCAGGGTGATTTTGACCTGGTGAAAAAATTATCGATGGAAGATGTTATCAGCGTGAAAGGAAGCGTCCAAAAACGTGACTCGTCAGCCATCAATCCGAAGCTTCCAACCGGTGAGATTGAAGTGTTGGTCAGTGATATGGAAATGTTAAACGAGGCCGCAGCGATGCCGTTCCTGATTTCCGATCGCAACAGCGCAACGGAAGAATTCCGGTTGAAATATCGCTACCTGGAGCTTCGAACCGAAGAATTACAGAAAAACCTGTTAATACGGCATTGGACTTATCAAACCGTTCGCCGCTATTTATCGGAACACGATTTTGTTGAGATTGAAACTCCCTGTTTGATGAAATCCACCCCGGAAGGTGCCCGCGATTACCTGGTTCCCAGCCGGTTGCATCACGGAAGATTTTATGCCTTGCCCCAGTCGCCGCAGACCTATAAGCAATTGCTGATGATCTCGGGCTTTGATCGTTATTTCCAGATCGTGAAATGTTTTCGGGATGAAGACCTGCGGGCGGACCGGCAACCGGAGTTTACGCAAATTGATCTGGAGATGTCGTTTATCGATGAAGAAGATGTGCTGCAATTGTGCACCGGCTTAACGCGAACCGTATTCAAGGAAATCAGGAACATTGATTTACCCGATCCATTTCCGGTAATCACCTATAGTGAAGCCATGGAAAGGTACGGAACCGATCGGCCCGACTTGCGGTTCGGGATGCAACTGCAGGAGTTTAAACCCTATTCGGACCGGTCGGAGTTTAAGGCTTTTAAGGGAGCTGAATGCGTAAAGGCCCTGGTCCTGAGGGGAGGGAGCAAATACAGCCGCAAAATGATTGACCAGCTTACCGATTTCGTCAAGCATTACGGCGCAAAGGGATTGGCCTGGATGAAGGTGGACGCGGAAGGATTAACCGGGGGGATTTCGAAATTCTTCAGCCCGGAATTGAAACGGAAAATTCAACAGGATTTAAACGCTGAAGCCGGTGATATCCTGTTTATCGTCGGTGACGCGCGCGAAACAGTTTTACAGGCGTTAGGCGCTTTAAGGACAGAACTGGGTCAACGGGAAGGTCTGACCGATAAAAATGTCTTCAAACCGGTATGGGTTGTTGAGTTCCCGATGTTCGAATGGAACGCGGAAGAACAGCGTTACACGGCCATGCACCATCCGTTTACATCGCCCAAACCGGAAGACCTTGATACGCTGGAATCCGATCCGGGATCAGCGCGCTCCCGGGGGTATGACCTGGTCGTGAACGGATACGAAATCGCCGGTGGTTCCATTCGTATTCATAAACGTGATATTCAACGACGGGTATTCAGGTTGTTGGGTATCAGCGATGCCGAAGCGCAGCAAAAATTCGGGTTTCTGCTTGAAGCATTTCGGTATGGCGCTCCGCCCCACGGCGGGATTGCCTTTGGTTTTGATCGCCTGGTTATGCTGTTGGCGGGTGCGCCGAATATCCGCGAGGTAATTGCTTTTCCCAAAACCACATCGGCCATGTCTCTGATGGATGATGCACCCAGCCCGGTGTCAAAAGAACAGTTGGATGAATTGGGGCTTCAGTTAAAAGAGCAGTAAATCGCTATTTAATATAGTAGAATTCCGAAAGAAGGGGCGACATTATCCGGGGTCGCACTTTTGATTATAGTCTCACCCCGCCTTGTGTATTTTTTGAATTGCCCGCAAAACATCGCGCCTACTGATTTGTCCCACTAACTTCCCGTTTTCGACAACCGGGTAACGACGGTACGAATTGTTGATGAATTTTTCCGCCAGGGAAACTATGCTCATATTTGCGTCAACAGTGGTTACTTCGGTGGACATAAGATCGGATACCAAAGCTCCCGGCGTATTGTAATAGGATGACTCCAATATCGTGTGCATACAGTCCATTTCGGACAACATACCGATGATGTTGCCGTTTTCATCAACAACCGGGGCCCCGGAAATTTTGTTTTTTAAAAGGGTGTCAATCGCGGCATAAACATTCATATCGGGCGGAAAAGTAATCAAATGCTTTGCCATAAAATCTCTTACGGTGAATTTGGTTGCCATGAAATACTCCTGTTCTTAATCCATTGTTTACGATCGTATAAATTTATGTCGAGCTCTATTTTTATTCCCGGATATTCGTTAAGACCGAGGTATAGGCTGGGGCAATCCACACACCGACGGATGAAACGTGAATCTTGGCTCTTGACCTCAGCCTTCGCCTGATCCTCTGCCTTTTTTCAGTTTTGACATGTCAACGCGCTATTTCTATAATAGTTACGTGACATGATCGGATCAACCCTTATTTTGTTTCTTAAATATGGATCGAAAAGTTTTTTCTTCCCCGTTTACAAGGCGTTGAAAGTTAATCCGGTGTTTCCAGATCGCCAAAATTGAGATGGACATGCTCATCAGAATAATAGGGGTTGAATAACCATAATAAAATAAAAAAATCGGCAACAGGATGACGATAATCAGGGACCCCAACATAATATAATTCGATATAATCACTCCTAGGCATCCGATTATTACCATAAGCAAAGCAATCCTGATATCGAAGATCAATAACATTCCCAAGAGTGGCGCGATTCCTTTCCCCCCTTTGAATTTCATCACGAAAGGAAAGATGTCTCCTAATACGGCTGCGGTGCCGGATAGAAAGGCCAACACAGTTTCATCGGGATAAAGAAGGTTGCTGATATAAACAGCCGATGTGGCTTTAAGAGCGTCAATGAAAAAAGTAACCAGACCAAACTTCCATCCCCGGGTAGCTACCGCATTGGGAATCCCGGTATTACCGGTGTCCGTGCTGCGAGATTCACCTTTTTGGGTAAACCGTGTCGGAAGAAAACCAATCCGGATATTGCCCAGCAAATATCCGATTACCATAACGGAAAATAATTTCAATAAAGGGATAATTCCCCTCCTTTCCGTGGCTTTACGAGTATGTCAAAGTAAGATAGTCGGGAATTATCCACGGAGGCTATACCGCCGTTCATTGTTCAGACGAGGATTCATTCCCGGTTTGTTCACTCTCTTTCGATTGTTCGCTCTTTTTTTCGACCATATCTTTTACGGCATCGACTACCTTAGGCGCGAGGTTAATCAATTTGGAAACGGCGTTTTCTTTTTCACCGATCGTTAGTAAACGTGCCCCTTCGGGGCCGATAACAACGAAAGCAACCGGTTCAATCGACCAGCCGCCGCCGATTCCCTGTCCGGTTCCGGTATTGTCTTTTTTAAAGGTGTTTTCACCTCCACCGCCGCCAAAACCGAACATTACTTTTGATACGGGGATAACTGTATGATCGCCGGTTTGGATCGGGTCCCCGACAATAAGTTTTGAGACCATCAGATTTTGGAGTTCTTCCAGGGTGTTTTTTATTAAATCGGTTATGTTCATAAGCACTCCTTTCTATGGTTTGAAATTTAAGTAAGCCAGCGTTGCTTTCCAGATAAATACGCCGGGTTGGAATTTTATTCCCAAGGATGCCGAAAGATCGGTGTGTGATCCGGGAAATTCACGAAATGTCGTCGGAAACCGAGGAGTAATGGCAATCGTAATCCGTTCGTCGGGAATAATGGATTGAAGGCCGTGAAGTAATCCGAAAGTAATTCCGGTAGTCATGGGATTTTGAAAGCCCACAATTCCCCGCAGTGAAAAATGGTCCCATTTTATGGCGCCCAATCCGGCCTTTGCGCTTTTTAGCAGGGGGGATTGTTTTTTAATCCTGGTCATCCATGTCTTCGGTTCCGTCTTTCCCTGGTCTTTTTTCCACGCTTGCGGTTTGAACCGAAAGGTAAACCACGGTTTTGAATAGGGACCGATAAACACTTCATTAAACCGGGTCGATTTAACACCCACGCCGAAGGATTTGCCGCCGAACAATACTTTCCCGGTTAAACTGAATGCAGCAGAGTTCATTATCAGTGTTCCGCGCACTTTCACGTGAAATGGAAAAAACAGTAAGAAAAATATACATATCAGTAGGGTAATGAAGGTTGCTGATAGTAAAATAGTCATCATTGTTTCATACGCGGCTTGTGTTTCATCAACACCGCCGGTTTGATTTTATGATAAACGGGTGAAGAGTGGAAACAATTAAATTTTTGTTGTCCAAATTACTCGAACAATGAAGCTTCTTGTTCCAGTAATTTTTTTGCGTGTTCCTGCTCGTACAGATTTTCAGGCATGACCTCGGGGATCAACGTGGGATCCGCGGCGATGACCTTTTCCAGTTCGGCGTGGAATTGTTCCCGGTTGCCGGCTTTGGTGTGGTAATACTGTGCCATGAGTACGCGGGTGGCCAGGTAGTCCGGATAGGCGGTAATGGCCTGATCAAAGTAGGATTTGGATTGCGACAATGCCACCCCGGGCAGACGGGCATAGAGGGTCCCGAAAAAGCGGTATGGTCCGCCATAATAATAGTTTGGGTTCAGAGCCAGGACACGGTGCATGATCATTTCAAGCTGCTCCCGATGTTGCATGCGGGTCATGACGGCTTTGGTAACCAGATAGCGCCCGATGTTTGCCGCCCACCAATAAAGGGCCGGAACCAATTGTTCATCGGCGACCTCAATGGCTTTCTGGATGATTGCGTTGCTGTCCCTCGGTACATCCTGCAAGGCCGTTACAACCCGGGGTGAATTCAGAAGCGCTTGCTTCGCGATTTCCGCCCCCAACAGGAAAAGACTGTCTTTTGCGGCCGGATCGGGTTCAATGTATTGCGCTTCAAAATAATAAGCGCGACTTACGGCAATGGCCAGCTCAAGATTTTTCGGTTTCAGGGAATAGGCTTGCGATAAAAAATAACGGGCCATTCGCGCGTCTTTGGGAGTTGTCCGTTTTTCCCAATGCAAATAACCCTGTTGTTCCAAATAGTTCGCGTTTTTTTCGAGGTTGCTTTGCGATGTAAATCGGGAAGGTTGACAGCTGAAAGCAATGAAAAGCCCGACAATGAAAAACCCTTTAAAACTGTCGAATCCGTAATTGCTCGTTGTTCTCATACGGCGTAAATAGCTGGGTAAAACGTTTGCATACCTTAAATTAATGGTCAGAAAATAGCCACGATCAAAAGGAATGAAAAAGACAATTGAATTAAAAGGTGTGGATCTTACCTCCTTATTCGGGGTAGCCGATTCCCATTTGAAATTGATTGAAGATGCTTTTGCTACCAAACTCCTGGTAAGGGGCAATGAAATTTACCTGGAAGGGGAAAGAACTCAAATTGAATTGATCCGCGAGGTTTTCCATGAAATGATACAGACCTTATCGCGGAAAAGCAGCCTGACCCAGGATGATGTGCGACAGCTTATTCATATTGTTACCGTTGACAACGGACACGAAAGTAAAGTGCCGGACACAGTGATTCATTACGGGCGGAAAGGCGCGATTTCAGCAAAAACACCGGGGCAGGAACGGTACGTGCGAGCGGTTCAGGAAAACGACATTGTTTTTAGTGTGGGGCCGGCAGGAACGGGGAAAACGTTCCTGGCCGTTGCCTTTGCCGTCGCGGCGCTGGACAATCATGAGGTGGACCGGATAATCCTTTGTCGTCCCGCCGTGGAAGCCGGCGAGAGCCTGGGGTTTTTACCGGGGGACTTAAAAGAAAAAGTCGATCCCTATCTGACGCCTCTTTATGACGCGTTGGGGGAAATGATTCCCCAGACCCGACTTAAACCACTGCTGGCGAAGAATATTATTGAGGTTATTCCGTTGGCATATATGCGGGGACGCACGCTGAATAACGCCTTCCTGATTTTGGATGAAGCCCAAAATGCCGCCACCATGCAAATGAAGATGTTCCTGACCCGCCTGGGGGTTAATTCCCGGGCCATAATCACCGGTGACATTACCCAGGTGGACCTGCCCAGGAAATCGGATTCGGGTTTAATACAGGTGATTGATATTTTGAAAGCGATCGACGGCATCGGTTTTGTGCAGCTTACCGAAGAGGATGTTGTCAGGCATCATTTGGTTCGGGAAATCATCAAAGCCTATGACCGTGCCAATGGATCCTGAACATGAACAATCGCGGAGAAGAATCTCCATCCCCGGCGAAAAACTCGAAATTATATCGCGTTGATTCCAATGAATCGAACCGCGGGCACCGTTACGGAATAATTTAACTTGTAGAAAGAGTACGTAAACGTATTGAAATTGAAAAAGGCTCAGGCTCAGGTGGAGATTAAGGAGAGATTGATTCCACAATGAGGAATTTCTAATCTTGATTCTTGGTTCTTCGCTCGTTTGCACGATCCACAATTCATCCCGATAGTCGCTGCGCTCCATCGGGATCTCCGCTACGCTCCAATACGTTTCTTCTCCTCAGCCGTTGTCCTGGCCTTTATGATTATTCAAAAATAAAGAATACAATAGTTTGGTAAATAATATGAGTAGCGATCGAAAGTTTATGTGAATAGCAGTAAATTTTACTAATTTCAAGTATGGATTCGATGCGGGGTAACCCCGCCTCAATAGGGATTATGATCCATTCAAATAAGGTATTCAAAAGACGGTAAATGTGATCTTTTCCACTGTTCGTGATACTACCATAAGGTCCCGCTTCGACGGAACTCGAAGGGTTAGGGGTTCGGCCTCTGAGTCTTCGGGGTTGTTTAATGCTTCGCAAGTCATTGCGCGGGTTTTGCGACCAGGCATAATTTATTTAAACAGTTTCCAAACCATAATTTAACAGGAAGTAGCGAATGTCCCAGTTTCATGAAGTTGTAATTATTGCCGCCGGGCGAACGCCGGTTGGTTCTTTCCAGGGAGCTCTATCCTCAATATCGGCGCCAAGTTTAGGAGCCCTGGCCATTAAAGGAGTAATCGAACGGGCCGGAATTAATCCCGGGCAGGTGGATGAAGTCATCATGGGGAATGTATTGTCCGCGGGATTGGGGCAGGCGCCGGCGCGGCAGGCGGCCATATTTGCCGGTCTTCCGAATGGGGTCGAGTGCCTGACCATTAACAAAATGTGTGGTTCGGGATTGAAAGCCGTGATGTTGGCCGCCCAGGCCATTCAGGTGGGCGATGCCCGTTGTGTGGTCGCCGGCGGGATGGAGAATATGTCGTTGGCCCCTTACTTATTGCCGAAGGCGCGTGAGGGATATCGCTTGGGACACGGGAAACTTATCGACAGCATGATCAAAGACGGTTTATGGGATGTGTACAATGACATGCATATGGGAAACTGTGCCGAGCTCTGTGCCCGGGAGAGAAAATACTCCCGGGAACAGCAGGATGAATTCGCGAAAGAATCGTATCTCAGGGCGCAGCGCGCTCAGGCTGAGGGATGGTTTGCCGCGGAGATTATCCCGGTGGAAGTTCCCCGGCGCAAGCGCGAGCCGATTACCATCGACCAGGATGAAGAACCGGGGCGGGCCCGGTTCGAGAAAATGGCCAAACTGCGTCCGGCTTTTGAGCAGGACGGAACAATCACCGCCGCCAACGCCTCCAAAATCAATGACGGAGCCGCGGCGGTTTTGCTAATGTCCCGGGAAATGGCGGAACATTTGAATTTGAACCCCGGGATGCGCGTTGTTGCCCAGGCATCGGCCGCTCACGCGCCGGAATGGTTTACCACCGCCCCCACAAAAGCCATCGAAAAAGCGCTGAAAAAAGCCGGAATGCAACCCGGCGACATCGATTTGTGGGAAATCAATGAGGCCTTTGCGCCCGTCGCGATGGCGGCCATCGACGATTTTAAAATAGCCCCCGAAAAAGTAAACGTCAACGGGGGCGCAATTGCCCTGGGACATCCGATCGGGGCATCGGGAGCACGGATATTAACTACCTTGATCCATGCGATGGAAAGAACCGGATCCCGGACCGGTCTGGCAACCCTTTGTATCGGTGGCGGAGAAGCATCGGCAGTCATAATAGAGAGAATCTGATGGATTTTCATTTGACCGAGGAACAGGAATTAATTCGGAAGACGGCGCGTGAATTTGCTGAAAAGCATTTGGCCCCCGGGGTAATTACGCGCGATGAGAAAGCGGAATTCCCGGCTCAACAGGTTAAGATGATGGGCGAATTGGGATTTATGGGTATGATGGTGCCCGAAAAGTGGAACGGCGCCGGCCTGGATGCGGTCAGTTATGTGATTGCCATTGAGGAAATTTCCCGCGTTGATGCTTCCGCGGGAGTAATTATGTCGGTGAACAACTCTTTGGTTTGTCAGATTTTCGTGGAATGGGCAAACGAGCAACAGTGCAAAAAATACCTTACTCGGTTGGCTACCGGCGAATTGTTAGGCGCGTTTAGTTTAAGCGAACCGCAATCCGGATCGGATGCCAGCAATATGCGTACCATTGCGGTGAAAGATGGTGACAGTTATGTTTTAAATGGAACCAAAAATTGGGTCACCAACGGCATTAATTCCGATCTGGTGCTTGTTTTCGCGATTACGCAAAAGGGAATTGGTTATAAGGGGATTTCGGCTTTTATTGTTGAAAAAGGAACTCCCGGGTTTTCGACGGGTAAAAAGGAAGATAAATTAGGAATCAGGGGCTCGGATACGTGTGAATTGTATTTTGAGGATTGCCGTGTTCCGGCCGGAAACCTGATTGGTGAAGAAGGACTTGGTTTTCGAATTGCTTTACATACACTTGACGGGGGGCGGATCGGAATAGCCTCCCAGGCTTTGGGAATCGCGAAAGCGGCCTTGGATCATAGTATCGAGTACGCGAAAGAACGGAAACAATTCGGGAAGCCGATTGCTCAGTTTGGAGCCATCCAATCGAAAATTGCCCGGATGGCAACGCGCATTGAGGCGGCCCGGTTGTTGATTTGGCAGGCCGCCAAATTGAAAGATGAGCATAAATCCTATGTAAAGGAAGCTTCGATGGCGAAATTGTTCGCTTCCCAAACAGCCGTGGACGCGGCCCGCGATTGTGTGCAGATCCACGGTGGCTATGGCTATATGCAGGAATATGGTGTGGAACGATTGATGCGTGATGCCAAAATCACGCAAATATATGAGGGCACTTCCGAAATTCAGGAAATGGTCATCGCCCGCGAAGTATTAAAGGGCAGCGCGTGAACCGTAACCTAAACAGGGATTAAAACATTGATCAGGTCGTACGTATTTACAATGATGAACATAAACAAAGGCATAAAGGTGAGGTTTTTTATTGACCCGCCGGGTGAATTAAAATGACTACCGGTAAAAAACATCCGCGCCGCCTGGCGCGCGAAAGCGTGCTACAGGCATTATACGCTTTGGAGCTTACCCAGGACAATCCGGAGAAAGTCATACGTGATATTCTTTCCCGCTATGACTTCAATGAGGAAACCGAAACATTTGTTCAGGATCTTTATTGGAAAACCGTGCATAATGGTTCCTGGATTGATGAAAAAATCACCCGCCATCTGGAGAATTGGAATTTTGACCGGGTGGCTCGCCTGGATCGTTTAATATTACGGTTGGCGATCAGCGAATTATATTTTATCGAAGACGTACCTCCGAAGGTTTCGATTACCGAAGCAATTGAAATAGCAAGAGAGTATAGCACGGAAGAAAGTCCCGGTTTTGTGAACGGAATTTTGGACGCGGTTTATAAAGAAATGTCGGATCGGGATACTACGCAAACATAAAAGAAAAAGAATTAACATAATGGCAAACACATTATTAAAGAAGTTATTCGGCACCAAATCGGAACGTGAGATCAAAACTCTGCAGCCGATCGTTGAAAAGATCAACGCCATCTATGAAACCCTCAGAGAAAAGTCCGACGAGGAACTGATCGCGCGGACGGAAGAATTTAAGGCTGAAATCAGGCATCTCAGAGAGACAACCGAGCGGGCGCTGGCAAAAGATCATCTGGACCGGGATGAGCTACATAAGCGCCTGTATCAGGTCGAGCAGGAAAAGCTGGATGAAATATTGCCCGAAGCGTTTGCGATGGTAAAAGAGACGTGTCGACGTCTCTTGGGAAAAACCTGGAAGATTACCGGGCAGGATATCACTTGGGATATGGTCCCTTATGATGTGCAGTTAATCGGGGCGATTATTTTACACCAGGGCAAAGTGGCTGAGATGAAAACCGGTGAAGGAAAAACCTTGGTGGCTACCATGCCCATTTATCTCAACGCGCTTACCGGGCGGGGAGTCCATGTAATTACCGTAAATGATTATCTGGCTCGTCGTGACGCCGAATGGATGGGCGAAATATACCGGCGGTTGGGACTGACGGTTAGTTATATCCAGAACACAATGGATAATGATCAACGTCGGGAGGCTTACGCTTGTGATATTACTTATGGAACAAATAATGAATTCGGTTTTGACTATCTCCGGGATAACATGGCCCTCTCTCCGGAAGAACAGGTACAGCGGGGATATTACTATGCGATAGTGGATGAAGTGGACAGCGTGTTGATCGATGAAGCCCGGACGCCGCTTATTATTTCCGGTGCGGTTGATGCGCCGGTGGACAACACGTATCAGGAGTTGAAACCGATGGTCCAGAGTCTGGTGCGTAAACAGACCGCGTTGGTTTCGGAGCTTGTTCGCGAAGCGGAAAGGTTATTGAAAGAGGGTAAGGACCGGGAAGCCGGAATAAAACTGTTACAATGCAGCCGGGGAATGCCCAAGCATCGGCAGTTGATGAAGATTTTCCAGGAACCGGGTATGAAAAAACTGGTGCACGAGGTGGAATCGGAGTTCCTGCGGGATAAAAAAATGCACGAGGTGGATGAGGACTTATATTTCAGTATTGATGAAAAAACCCACATTATTGATCTGACGGAAAAAGGTCGCAACACAATCGCGCCCGAAAGCCCGGAAACATTTATCATACCCGATTTAGGAGAAATGCTCCATGATATCGACAACCGGGATGATTTATCGGCGCTGGAAAAAGCCGAGGAGAAAGAAAAGGCCTACCAACTGTACGCGGAACGTAGTGGACGGATTCATAATATTAATCAATTGCTTCGCGCCTACACGTTATATGAAAAGGACGTGGAATATGTAGTTCAAAACGGCAAAGTACTTATCGTTGATGAATTTACGGGAAGAATTCTCCCCGGCCGACGCTACAGTGAGGGTTTACACCAGGCCCTGGAAGCCAAGGAAAATGTCACCATCGAACGGGAAACCCAGACCTTGGCCACGATTACGCTTCAGAATTACTTCCGTTTGTACGATAAACTGGCAGGTATGACCGGTACCGCCGAAACGGAAGCCGAAGAGTTAGGATCCATTTACAATCTGGATGTCACGGTAATCCCCACCAATAGACCGGTCATCAGGATTGACCATAACGATCTGGTATACAAGACCAAACGCGAGAAATATAACGCCGTAATTGAGGAAATCACCGATTGTTACCGACGGGGACAACCGGTCTTGGTCGGTACCGTTAGTGTCGAGGCGTCGGAACTATTATCCAGGATGTTAAAGCGCCGGGGAATTCCTCATAATGTTTTGAACGCCAAACAGCATCAGAGGGAAGCGGAGATTGTGGCGCGCGCTGGTCAGAAAGGCGCCGTTACGATCGCTACTAATATGGCCGGTCGGGGTACCGATATTAAGTTGGGTGAAGGCGTGAAGGAATTGGGCGGTTTGCACATTATCGGTACCGAGCGGCATGAATCGCGACGGATTGATTTGCAGTTACGAGGAAGAGCAGGGCGCCAGGGCGATCCCGGTTCCACCCGCTTTTATCTGTCCTTGGAAGACGATCTTATGCGTCTTTTTGGCAGCGATCGGATCGCCTCCATCATGGATCGGATGGGTATTGAGGACGGAGAAGTAATTACTCATCGAATGGTGACCCGGGCGATTGAAAACGCGCAAAAGAAAGTCGAGGCCCGGAACTTTGGTATCCGGAAGCACCTGTTGGAATACGATGATGTGATGAACCAACAGCGGCAGGTCGTTTACGATTTACGAAATCAGGCCCTGCATGGCAAGAACATGAAGGCCACAGTGCTGGAAATCATTGAAGATTTTATCGATGAAGAAATCAACATGTATCGTAACCAGCACCCCTTGGAATGGGATTGGGACCGCTTAAAACAAACCATCGCTTCCCATTTATTGGTTGATGTGGATTTCCCGATTATTCAAAAAGCGCTGGGTACGGATGATTTTACGGCCGACGATGTTAAGCAATTTATTTTTGAGCAAGCCAAGAGTGTGTATGAAGCCCGGGAAGCGCTGATCCCGGAAGAAATTATGCGCGGGTTCGAACGGTTTGTAATATTGCGAACCATCGATGAGAAATGGAAAGATCACCTCTATGCCATGGATCAACTCCGGGAAGGGATAAACCTGCGTGCATTCGGACAAAAGAATCCATTATTGGAATATAAAACGGAAGGATTCCAACTTTTTCAGGAGATGATGGCTGACATGAACCGGACAACAGTTCAGCGACTGTTTCGTACCCGTATCCAGGGCCTGGAAAGGGCGCCCCAGGTGGCGCAACAACGAGTCCGAAATGTCCGGATTCAACATGAAGATACTACCGGTATGGGTTTTACCGGTCAACCGACTGCAGCCCGACAGGAAGCGCCCAACCGTCCTCAACAAGCGTCGCGGATACCGGTTAAAGCAGGCCCCAAAATCGGACGCAATGAAAAGATTACCGTTGTCAGTCCCAAAGGAGAAAAGATTCAAATCAAATATAAAAAACTGCAACAGTACATCAATCGGGGATATACTCAGGTTTAACATACCCGGAGGTTGAAGAAGAAACGATCCTCTCCGTTATACCGGGAGCCGAATTTCTTCAACCTGGTGATTTCTTTTATATGACTGAAGGGAAGACTTTAACGTGGATGTTCAAAACATAACGGGAGAAATAACACTCATTTTCAGGAAAGGCATTCCGTTGTAATTTCAATCGCTTTTTCTTAAACGGCAAATAACCCGAGGCTCTCAGGGATGGATTTTCTTTCTCCGCTTGTGGCGGATTTGAATGGGCCCTGTCTCCCGAATGTTTTAGGCCTTCCGGGTTGAAACCGGTAGTTTGTTTTAAAATGCCGCGGTGGTGGAATAGGTAGACACGCTAGATTTAGGATCTAGTGGCTGCGAGGCCGTGCGAGTTCGAGTCTCGCCCGCGGTACGGAATATTCGATTATTGTTTCTCTGGCGTGCTTTGTAAATAATAACGATTGAA
This sequence comes from FCB group bacterium, assembly GCA_013152315.1. Classification (GTDB taxonomy): domain Bacteria; phylum Fidelibacterota; class Marinisomatia; order Marinisomatales; family JAADGP01; genus JAADGP01. Next base: position 17,945 of record JAADGP010000110.1, on the reverse strand, counting down.
GCTGTTTTAAAGAACCAAGAGCCTGCAGAATTGTAATTATTTTGGTTCTTGGAATTTGGGCCTTGGCTCTTTTATTCACGTTTCACGACGGTTGTCTTGTTGGAATTAAAGGACTTTTACCAAACCACCAAATTGTTTGTCAATCTGGAACCCGTATTTGTAAAAAAGACCGGCGTGGAAGAAGCCGACGGTTACATATTTGAAGCGCCGGGTTCGCAAACGGTTAAACAATTCCTCCAGCAACCGAACGCTTAGGTGACGTTTTTGATATTGTCGCCGAATCACAATTTTTTCCACGTAGGCCACCTGCGGGCTTATCTTCTTCCAGTAAACACCCCCGACGAGTTGATCTTTTTCATTTATTATTAACAGGAATTCATGAGCCTGTTGAAACGTTGCGGACAAATTCGCCTGTAACAATATGGAATGAAACTTGGCGATTTCCTTGGGATGAAACGGCGGTCTTATTCGGTAACGGTCCCCGAATTTGTCCTCGGTTAGAGTGATCAGATCCAATCGTCCGCCGGTACCCAGGTCCCAGGCGATTAGTTCTCCGTATTCGGCCGCATCCAAGTGCTCGAATAACAACCGTGTGAAGAAATATTCTTCTTCTTCGGTTAATTCCAGCGATTCATGGATTTCATGCAATTTATGTTCGAGTTCTTCGATACTGATTGTCCGCGCCCGAAGGTCCTTTTGCAACTGTAGCAACCTGTCTGTCAGAATCCGATTGGCGTTTTTGAAACAGGTCATCAGGAAAAATCGAATGCGGGTTTCCGGATAATCTTCCAACAGACCGTTTAGTCCGTAATCTTTATATAATTCCTGAAGAATATTACCCCGGGCTTTATAAGTGGCCTCGGGGTTCAGTTCCAGCCAGCGCTCATAACGCAGGGCGGCAAATACCACTTGTTTGGTAAGAATGCCATTTACATTAACATCATCGATAAAGTCGGCGATCCGTTTGGGCGTTAACCCCAGCGATTCCGCCTTGTTAAGCAGCGCTTCGTCCTGTAATTCTTCCAATAGGGTTCTGAGAACTCTGATTCCCCTTTTCACGGAAATGGTCTGGAACATGGCGGTGAACAAAACTTCCCAATCGGCCATTCGTTTTAGTCCGGGATATTCTTTTTCAGTGGCCAGGATAAAGCGTTCGAATAAATCAAAAACCAGGTCGGATACGCGACCGACGGAAATACGGTTCGAAATCGAGATTAAGCGCGTGCCGGAAGTATAGTCATGTTCGGGAATGATAAGATTTTTCGCGGTAGGGTTGTCAATCCGGAGGGTATAGCTTGAGCGGCGCCAAAAATCAAAATAGGCCATTAAACCGTTCCAGATAAAATGTAGCCAGCGCATTTGCCAACGATCCAGAGCTTTTTTGCTGGCAATTTCTTCCCGATTCCGTTCCAGGTATTGATAAAGCGTTTCACCGGGAACATATTCTTCGGTGTAAAGGTCATACTCCGGCCAATAGCCGCCGAAATCTTCAACCAACTTGGGACCGTGAATCGATGAACCGGTCATGACCAGCCACCGTATCTCATCCTGAATGAATTCCTTATCCAGTTCTTCATTAACGTTGATCACGAAATTAAAAGCGTCCATCTCGCGTGTCTGTACCAGGACCCGGAATACACTCTTACCATGATTCCGCCCCAGCAGGCTGATCCAGATTCCGCGCCTTTGGATATCGTCCAATTGTATTAACCGGCGTTTCGAAAAGATAAAAACGGCTTCCCGGATCAAGGGAGTATTGGATAAGGCCGTCAGCAATCGGTCCTGGAGTTCCCGGTCAATGCCCTCGTCGAATTCTATCACGTCCGCCCAATCATATTCCTCCCCGGTTTCCCTGTCTATGGCCAACTTGGACACGGGTCCCAGCCATTTGCGAAAACCATCGACAAGATTATGATACGCTTTTTCGGAAGCCGAAAGGAGTGGTTCGGGAACCGGCGACATCTGCCACCAGATTAACTCCGCACGACTCCAAACGTAACTGGAAGGATGCACCTTTCCATAATCGGAAACAAGGTCCAATAACCACTCGATGAGCCCGATTTGTTCGCTCGTAATCAGGTCCGGCTCTTGCCGTAAATAGCCGAGGTACGACAGGAGAGCCCTGAAGTGTGATTCCCGTAGGGCCTGTTCTTCCAGCGCCAACATTTCAACCGATCTCGTCTGCACGGCAAAGGAATAAATTTCCAGCAGGTGGGTGATGAATTGGTCTCCCGGAAGAAGGGGCAACATCAATTCCAGGGTTTTCAGTCTCATTCTTAAGGTGGGGTGATATTGCATACGGCGCAGTAATGCTAATCCGACACGGGCAATATCGTTGGGGTGTTGGTTAATAGCCTGGTGCAAATGATTGATTGCCGTCAGGAGTTCATAACGCTCGCCGCATTGCAATAATTTAGCCGCGGTATGCAAACTGGAGAGGGTGGGCTTTTGATCACGAATACTGTTTTTTAAAATATTGTTCAGTTCCCGACCGGAAGAATCGGGGTTAAAAATAAGTTGTCGTTCTTCTAACGTTATTTTCGTCGGCGGTTCGAATTCGATAATTCTGAAAATAGGATCGCCGATAAATTCTACCAGTGTCTGGTTCCCAAGCCACAGTTCCGGAGACATTAACAACGCCTGGATATCCAATGCGCCCTGTGGACAGGAATAGCGATAATCTCCCACGAGCACCGTTTCCCCGTTCCAGTGCAAAGGTAGTTTATCGGGATGATTGCGGATTCGTATTTCGCGTCCATCCCAGGTAATATCCGATCTTATGATTCCTTTTTCCCTGAGAAACCAATTCGGCAACTGGATTTCATAATCGTTATAAACCAGGCTGATGTAGTCTTTGGCGTACATCGGTTCGATTATGGACGCAAAATTTTTCAGGATTACTTTTCGTTTGTAAGTTTTCTTGGGTGTTAATTCTCCGTATTCGGTTGAAAAATCCCGTTGAATCAAAGCGAAATTGACGATTCGTTCATACGGTGCCAGGAAACTATTCACGGATTGAACCAATGAGCTGAAATAATCCCGGATTGCTTGTTCGTTGCCTTTTTTAAATTCGACCGGCGTGTTTTTGAAATCGGGATAAATTAGCAAGGTATTGTATTCCCGACCGTCCCCCACTAAAAACACCGATTTTATCGCTTCAAAATCCTGGAACATATTCTCAATTCTTTGGGGTGAGATGGTTTGTCCCCGACTGTTTTTGTAGATTTCCTTTTTCCGGTCGACGATGTAATAATGTCCCCGTTTTTCCCGGAAAATATCCCCGGTATGAAACCAGCCGTCAGTGCGATTAGCCGGTTCGGTATCCTGAAAATAGCCGGGGGATATGTACGGACCACGCAAGAGTAATTCGCCATCCTCCGCCAGTTTTACATCCACACCCGGTAAGGGTTTTCCTACCGAATCGCGCTGGTAGTCATCGGGAGGAGTCATCGTAATTCCACCGGTAGCTTCGGTCATTCCATAACCGCTTAACAGGTTAATGCCGTGTTTCCGGAAAAAAATAAATATATCCGGATCCAAATACCCCGCCGCGGACAAACCCCATTTCAATCGTCCCCCCGTAATCTGCATTAGTTTATCCGTGATCTTTTCGGTTGGCGCTTCTTCAATGTCGATTTGCGAACCTAAAAATTCCGTTAATTGAATCCACCGCTTGGGGATGCTGATGAACACGGTGGGTTTTACCAATAAAAAATCTTTTAACAGGGTTTTAAAGGCCGGGGATTCCGCGAAAGTGTAGGTTGCTCCCCAGAATATTGATCCCAATAATTCGAGAAAACGGCCGAAGGTGTGGTATAAGGGTAAATAGGACAAAAAAACCTCAGCGGAAGAAAATTCGGGCAAGGCCAGACCGCGCGCGAATCGTTTGGAAATAATATTGGTCTGCGTAAAAATAATTCCTTTCGGATCGGCCGTGGTTCCTGAAGTGTACATAACAGAAGCAAGTTCATCCATCCCGACGGAGGAAAGGCGCTCGAGTAACACCTTGTCGGAAATACCGGTTCCCTGGGCGATAAATGAATTCCATGATACGGTGGGATAATCAATGTTATCGGTGTCGGAAAGTTGAATTACCGATAGTTGTAACGACTGTTTTGGTATTTGTTGAAAAATTGAGCAGGGTGTTGTTCCTCCCAGGAATAAATGGGTAATTCCGGCATGATGTAGAATGTAGATCAGGTGATTTTCCGATACATTGGCCGGGATCGGAACCACCCGGAAATTAAAGGACAAGCAGGCTAAATCCACCAGTGCTCCCTCAAGGGAATTGGGAGTGTAAATACCGATTACCGGGGTTTTGGTTTTCTCCGTAAAACATAAAATGGAGCAACCGATTTGTTTGATTCGCTTCCAACTCTCCTGATAAGAACAGGATTTTACCTGCTTCCCCCGTATTAACTGAAATAATGGTTTATCAGCGTATTGCCGGGCCCTCTGTCGCATTAAATATCCGACGTGGTAACCGGACGATTTGATCAGTTCCACCAGGACCGAAAACCATTCCCGCCCCAGTTCGGAGCGGTAAAAACTTGAATTCACGGTGGGATAATGGCCCAATTTCAGGAATTCGTGAATCACGGCCGAAGGCACATCGTTGTTTTGTAACCGTTGTGCGACTTCGAGGAGTTCACGCGGATTAATCGTCGACCGTTTGGCGCGGTCCAGAAGCTGTGCAACCGTTTTATTCAGAGGAATTGACATCGAGCAAATTTAGGACTAAAAGGGAGTAAAAACAGCCCTCTCCTGACTGTTATTTGGGTGGGTTGGATAAAAAGAACGGAAACCTGCTCTCAATAAACGTCTTGCCGGAAGGTGTGCAAAAGTGGGACTTAATTCCGAGCTTGTAACCGTTGTTATGGTCGGATAGTGTGATGTACGAAAAGGTGCTCAATCCGACCGTCAGGTCATCGATTAACGGGCGGATTGAGCTGTTATTTGTCGTTCGGGGGTGTGTTTAACCCGGAAAGCTGAGCGGTAATCCGGCTAACTTTTCCAGGTTCTCCCGTACCTCCTCGTTGGTCATGGCGTGATCAATCAGGTTGCCGGCCAGGTAATTTGAATAAGCGGACATATCAAAGAATCCATGTCCGGACAGGTTAAAGAGGATGGTTGTTTCTTTGCCTTCTTCTTTTGCCTGGAGAGCGTGCTTGATGGCGCCGTGAACGGCATGGTTGGATTCCGGCGCGGGAATGATGCCTTCGTTTCTGGCAAAAATAATAGCTGATTCAAAAACATCAACCTGGGTGTACGCTTCGGCGCCGATAAGTCCTTCTTTTACCAGGTGGCACAATAATGGCGCGTCACCGTGATAACGGAGACCACCGGCATGGATGGCCGGCGGAACAAAGCTGTGTCCGAGCGTGTACATGGGCATCAATGGTGTGAGCTGTGCCGTGTCACCGAAATCATAACGGTATTCCCCTTTGGTGAGGGTTGGGCAGGAAGCCGGTTCCGTGGCGATGAAATCGATTTGTCTCCCGTTGATTTTATCTCTCATGAAGGGAAAGGCAATGCCGGCGAAATTGGATCCCCCGCCGACACATCCGATGACTTTGTCCGGATAATCACCGGCCATTTCCAGTTGTTTGATTGCTTCCTGGCCGATAATTGTTTGATGCAAAAGAACATGATTCAGTACGCTCCCGAGGGAATATTTTGTGTCCTCACGGGTAGCCGCATCTTCCACGGCTTCGGATATCGCGATCCCCAGGCTTCCCGGAGTATCGGGAATTTCCGCCAGAATCGCACGCCCTGACTGGGTGTCGGGACTGGGGCTGGCCACGATTTGAGCGCCATAACTTTCCATGAGCGCTTTTCGATAAGGTTTTTGTTCGAAACTGATCCTGACCATGTAAACCTTACATTCCAGTCCGAACAGAGCTGCGGCAAAGGCCAGGGAACTGCCCCATTGGCCCGCACCGGTTTCCGTGGAAAGGCGTTTAACACCATCTTGTTTATTGTAATAAGCCTGGGCCACGGCCGTGTTTGGTTTGTGACTTCCCGTGGGGCTGACCCCTTCGTATTTATAGTAGATTTTAGCTGGTGTGCCTAATGCCTTTTCCAGTCGATGGGCCCGGATCAACGGCGTTGGACGCCACAGAGTCAAGGCTTCCAGAACCGGTTCCGGGATGTCGATAAACCGTTCCTGACTGACTTCCTGTAGGATCAGGGACATGGGGAAGAGGGGCGATAAGTCTTCGGGACCGAGCGGTTGGCGCGTCCCCGGATTCAGTGGCGGTGGGGGAGGGCTTGGTAAATCCGCTGCCATGTTATACCATTGTTTCGGCATTTCTGATTCATTCAGCAATATTTTGGTTCGCTTCATCGGAATTTTCCCTTTCATTTTTCGTAGTTTCAATAACCGGACCGGTTATAAAAACTTAAGGTGATTTTGTTTTGGACTTTGCCAGGATAATTTTATTGATTGTGCCCTTGGACACGGATGATAAAAACATTAGGCCCGTTCGGGCCACAACCAACGATTGCATAAAAATAAGAAGTCAGTTGTAATGATGTGGAATTTTGTATCCATAATTAGGGGAAAATTTGTGGGCAAAAAAGCAGCAAAGCAACGCTTTTTTTGGGAACCTAAAATTATATTCTTCCTCTTGTTATCCCGTCGACGGGAGGTCCCATAGTATTCGTGAAATGGGATGCGTGTCGGAGCGCAGCGACTGTCGGAGAAATATGATAAGTGATTATTTGAAGCGTAAAACGTGATTATTGCTCCGCACCTCTATTCCGTGTCCCGGTTTAAATGGAAATACCGACAGGATCAGGGCACAACACATCCCCCTGATTTCAAGTATTCCTAGCGTTACGGATTCAAATAACAGGTATAAAACATTGCGTCCGGAATTCAATATAAGATCGACGGAAGAAGTTAATGGAACAAGTCATTGATTCGATATTTTGCCGTTATTTCATAATGGAACCAACGATTTGTGGCGGTCCGTTGCGGAAAAATCAGTTGCAATTAAGGCCGCCCGATCGTATACTTAACCTTGTTAATTATTAACGAGGTTAAGTATCGTCCCCATAACAAATAGAATCGCCGAAAACATTCGAATCCTCGCGAAAATATTTTATGAAGTTCATGAACGCAATTACCTGGAAAAAATTTCTGATAAGCCGTTATCGCGTACCCAGTTTACGATATTAAAAGTCCTGTTTAACACCGGGCCGCGAAGCGTCAGCGACCTGGCAAACATTTCCGCCGTCAGCCGGGCGGCGGCCAGCAAGAATATTGAGAAATTGGTGCGGAACAACCTGGTAAAACGCGCCGGGATTGTTACTGACCGACGTTCCACTATTGTCTCCTTATTACCGGAAGGCAGGGCCATCGCGGAGACCTATCAGGCTCAGCGGCAAAGTACCCAGGAAGCCATCATGGCCAATTTTTCCGACGAAGAGTTAAAAACATTTCACCGATTATTGGAAAAATATATTCGCTATTCTCTCGAACAAGAGGAAAACATAGACCTGATCTGTCTGCAATGTAACGGAGCCTATGACCAGGAATGCACAATCAGTGCTCATAGCGGGCATTGTTATCTCCATATACTAAGGGGTGTGGGTTCTGTCAAGCAGACTTAACCAATCAAAATAGGAGGGGAATTGTGGAAAAGAAAGAAACCTTCGCTGAGGTTTTTGAAGCCAGGGGAGTGAAACGGCGTGATTTTCTGAAATTCTGTAGCCTGATGTCGGTGTATCTGGGGTTGGCTCCGACGATGGTTCCGCGGATTGTTAGCGCCATGGAGAAAAAACCTCGTATTCCGGTAATCTGGTTGCACGGTTTGGAGTGCACCTGTTGCAGTGAATCGTTTATTCGTTCTTCCCATCCCATAGTAGCGGATATCGTATTAAACATGATATCGCTTGATTATGACGACACGCTCAGCGCCGCCGCCGGATTTCAGTTGGAGGAAATTCGAAAAAAGATAATGAAGGAATACAAGGGAAAATTCATCCTGGCTGTGGAAGGGAATGTACCCCTGAAAGACAACGGCGTTTATTGCACGATAAACGGTGAATCCTTCCTGGATGTGTTGAAAGAAACGGCCGCGGACGCGATGGCCGTAATTGCCTGGGGTTCCTGTGCTTCCTTCGGATGCGTCCAAAGCGCCAGACCGAATCCCACCGGCGCTACACCGGTACATAAGATTATTAAAAACAAACCCGTCGTCAACGTTCCGGGTTGCCCGCCTATTGCCGAAGTCATGACCGGCGTAATTACCCACTTCCTAACGTTTGGCAAATTGCCCGACCTCGATCGGTTGAAACGCCCCAAGACGTTTTACGGGGTACGGATTCATGATAAATGCGAACGCCGCCCCTATTTTGATGCGGGAATGTTCGTGGAAAGTTTTGATGACGATGGTGCGCGCAAGGGATGGTGTTTGTACAAAATGGGTTGTAAAGGCCCCACCACCTATAATGCCTGTTCCTCGATTAAATGGAATGAAGGAGTCAGTTTCCCGATCGGATCCGGACACCCGTGTCTTGGTTGCTCGGAACCTGATTTCTGGGATAACGGACCGTTTTATACGCGGAGAGCCGACGTATCCTTCGTTGGCGTCAACAGCAATGCCGATAAAATCGGCGTAGTCGCAGTAGGTGCCGCGGCGGCCGGGATGGCGGCTCATGCCATTGGTACGGCCATTAAGAAAGGTACGTCAGAATCCAAAACCGTTGAAACCGAGGAGGATTAAATCATGGCAAAACGAATTGTAGTCGATCCGGTTTCACGGATCGAAGGTCATTTACGGATCGAAGCCGTTTTGGATGGCAATAATACCATAAAAGAAGCGTACAGCAGCGGGACGATGTGGCGCGGTCTGGAGATCATTTTAAAGGGCCGGGACCCGCGTGATGCGTGGGCCTTTACCCAGCGGATCTGCGGCGTATGCACGACGGTTCACGCCCTGGCTTCCATCCGTTGCGTCGAAGACGCACTGGGGGTTGAGGTTCCTCCCAACGCGCGGATTATCCGGAATCTGATGAACGCCACGCAGCAGACCCAGGATCACCTGGTTCACTTCTATCATCTGCATGCCTTGGATTGGGTGGATGTGGTCAGCGCTCTGAGCGCCGATCCGGCGGAAGCTTCCCGGATCGCGCAGAGCATTTCACCCTGGCCAAAATCCTCCGTCGGGTATTTTAAAGATCTCAAGGCGCGTCTGCAAGCCTTTGTGGATAGCGGCCAACTGGGAATCTTTTCCAATGCCTATTGGGGGCACAAAGGGTATCTGTTACCACCGGAAGTCAATCTGATTGCCGTGGCCCATTACCTGGAAGCCCTTGATTTCCAGAAAGAGATTGTCAAAATACATACGGTGTTTGGCGGGAAAAATCCCCATCCCAATTACCTGGTGGGTGGAATGGCCAGCGCCATTAACCTGAACAGCGACCGGGCAATCAATATCGAACGCCTGAACCTGGTTAAGAAAATTATCGATGATACCATTACCTTCATCGACCAGGTGTATATTCCCGACCTGATTGCCATAGCCGGTTACTATAAAGGCTGGTTATATGGCGGTGGTTTGGGGAATTACCTGGCCTACGGCGATTTCCCCGAGAAAAGTGTAAATGATCCGAATTCATTTCTGTGGCCGCGGGGAGCAATCCTAAATAAGGATTTGAATACGATTTACGATGTTGATCCCAAGGATATGAGCCAGGTTAAAGAGGAGATCGCCCATAGCTGGTACACCTATTCCAATGGCAATGGCAAAGGATTGCATCCCTGGGAAGGAGAGACCAATCCGCAATACACGGGTCCCCAGCCGCCTTACAAATACCTGGACGTTGATAAAAAGTACAGTTGGTTGAAGACGCCGCGCTGGAAGGACAACCCGATGGAAGTCGGCCCCTTGTCCCGGGTGTTGATTCAATACGCCAAAGGCGATCCGATGATTGTTGACACGGTGAACTATGTTTTGAAAACGTTGAATGTTGGGCCCGAGGCGTTGTTCTCCACTTTAGGACGCACGGCGGCACGTGGAATTGAATGCAAACAGACCGCCGGCTTTATGCTGCATTTCTATAATCAGCTTATGGAAAACATAAAGTCCGGGGATGTGCGTACATTTAACGATCGTATGTGGGATCCGGAACGGTGGCCCAGTGAATGTCAGGGGTTCGGATTTACCGAAGCTCCGCGGGGTGCTCTGGGACATTGGATTCATATCAAGGATCAGAAAATCGCGGATTATCAAATTGTTGTCCCTTCCACATGGAACGCGTCTCCGCGCGATGGAAAAGGACGCTCCGGCGCCTATGAATCCGCCTTGAAAGGCACACCGATGGACGATCCCAACATGCCCCTGGAAATCTTGCGAACGATTCATTCCTTTGACCCCTGTTTGGCCTGCGCATCGCACATTATGGACATGAACGGGAACGAAATAACCACCGTTAAGATCTCGTGATTGGGGGTAGACCATGGCAAGAATAATTGAAGAACAATATGTCTGGCGTCTTCCGGTACGGATCTACCACTGGATCAACGCGCTGTCCATTGCCGTTCTCTTCGTTACCGGCATCTACATGGCGTTTCCGATTATCAGTCCTCCTGTTGGTGAAGCGGTTTGGTACCATCGTATGGCCTGGGTCAGGTACATTCATTTCGGAACGGCATTCATATTCATTGCCAATTTCCTGTTTCGGTTGTACTGGGCCTTGTTCGGGAACGATCGGTACGGAAGGTTCGGTGGGTTTAAGCCCTGGTTACCGGCATGGTGGGGACAGCCGTTTAAGGAACAATTGGCCAGCTACCTCTTCCTGAAAAAAGAAGAGCCCGATTACTGTGGTCATAATCCGGTTGCGGCCCTGACACATTTCCTATTCGTGTTCCTGGGTTCCTGGTTTATGATCCTCACCGGTTTGGCCATGTATGGCGAGAATAATCCCGGAGGGTTTTTGGATACCATGTTCGGATGGGTTGTATTGCTGTTCGGCAGCAGCCTTACCATGCATACCATGCATCATCTGGTGGCCTGGGTATTCCCGGTGTATCTGATTTTGCATCTGTATGCCGTGGTACGACATGACATTGTGAACCGGTCCAGCATAACCTCTTCCATCATTACCGGGTACAAAAACCGCGTGGAAGAGTGCGCGGAATACGCCGACTAAGAATAACCCAATTTAATAGCTAAAAAACGCGAACGAGGAGGTGGAACCGATTATCGATTTCACCTCCTCAATCAACATAGAACACCCGATTTGGAACTTACCCTGTGAAAATAAACGTATTAGGCCTTGGAAATATCATGTTCGGAGACGAAGGTTTTGGAGTGGAAGCGGTAAAACAGCTCCAAAAGTCGGATCCTTTTCCCAAAGGGGTGGATATCATCGACGGCGGAACCCAGGGCATCTATTTACTGGATTATGTTGAATCCACTGACTGTCTCCTGGTGTTTGACGCTTTGATACCGCGCGAGTACGAATGCAAAGTATATGTGTACAGGAACGAAGAATTACCGGCATTCATTCATCGGAAATTGTCTTCCCACCAAATCGGATTAAGCGAGTTATTGTCCCTGGCTAAACTTCATGACCGATTTCCCAATGAAATTGCGCTGATAGGTATTCCTCCTCAGGATCTGAAAATGGGGATTGGATTAAGTCCTGCCGCACGGGAACTGTTGCCGCAAGCGGTAGCGGAAGGCCGGAAAATAATAATGAATTGGCTGTCAATGACATAACATGAGTACTCTGGGAATAATTGTCCTGGTGATCATTTCCATTTTGGCAGGTTTCTTTATTAATTCCATCGTTTATTATGCCAAACAAAAGGTGAAAATCGACAGGCCGGCTCCGGGTTTTTACGCGGAATTGCTGGAAGGCGATAAGATTGGACTGGGAGAATGGGAAAAACCGCCCAAACCTATTTTACTTTGTTTTGTTTCCCCTCACTGTAATGCTTGTCGCCGGTTGGCTCAGCTTTTGGAAGAATTGAAAAATAAATATAAGGATGCCGGAATCGATGTAATCTTATTGGGGATAAACGGTTCGAAGGAAGACTTCATAAAATGGAAAGATTCACTGAAGATTGATTTACCGATTGCGGTGGATATTAACAATACTTCGAAAATTCATTATGTCATTTATTCGTTGCCGGCGGTTTTCTATATATCTTCCGAAGGGTTGATAAAAATGATTCATACCGGATTCAGAACCGGTGACGACGAGAAACTGGCCGGTTTATTCAAAACGCATTTAGGTAATTTGTCAACCCAACCAGTTAAGCGACAAATAGTAACGGCCACACTTTAAATAATAAAACCACAAAAATAAGCAAATTGATTACGTGAACCGTTAAGCAGGGACGACACAGAACTTTTAATATGTACAATCCCCAGGCAAGATATACGCTGTAAGCGAAAACCAGCAGGGCGACAATAAAAAGGAATTCGATTGTTGGTATTCCGTATAGTTGATAGCCCGCTACCAGGGCAATCAGTATTAAATAATACCAAAGCCCCCAGTAAGCGTTCGATTTCCCGAAAGTCCGCCCGAATTTCGTATCAACAATCTCATCACACCGGCAATCGGTCATTCGCAGAAACTTCAACATCCAGGATACTTCCGCAGAGATTACCTCTTTGTGAACCAGATAAAAATAGAGAGAACTCCACCATCCTATTAAGGCTGGTACAATCAGTAAGATAACGAATAAGGAGCTGGCCATGGCCGCGATGCTGTAGTTCCGGCGAGTCTACATGTGGGCACACCGGTTAACAACAGACCGGGGTACAAGGGGAAAATTCATAGTTTCGCCGCGATTTCAGTTGCCAACATGGAGGTGTATATTGTAAACATCTCGTGACTGCGGAAGACAAAATCTTCCAGGTTAAAAACACCTTCATTCGAACGTATGGTATTGTAGGAAATCAGAGGGCGTTTTAATTCGAACGAACACCGGCTATTGTAATTGTAGATGAATTTTTCCCCGTTTTTTTCCGGAAATCCGATACCCGGAGCGGATGTTTTTGAATAACCGATTTCAATCTCGATCCCGGTCGGCTGGGAAAGCTTTTTATTCCGGCTGGCAATGATTAAGCGACCCTTGCCTTTTTTAACGGTATAATCGATAACGGTATGCGCTTTAAGAGCGGCGTCGCCGTTTACGTCGTTTAATACACCGGCTTCGAACCATTCATTCTCGGAACTGCGCAAGGATCTTCTTTTTTGTTCGGGAGCCAATAAAATTCCAAGGTGTGAAGCGCTAAAGGTTTTACTGACAAAAGTCCTGTCCTTATTACCCGTTCTTGAATCATCATACTGATACAATTTATCTTTTTTGTCCAATGCCCTGTAAATGGGGCTCCTGGCAATTCGGCGACCGTCTATTATGCTCCATTCGGTATTGTTTTCCAACGTTTCAACAAAAATTTTATACAATTCATCGGTCAGGTTTTTGGCTGCCAGGTCGGGGATGTCCACCAGGAATTCGACGGTAAACTCAATAATGGCGACATTATTAAAAGCAAAACTGTTTATTGTTTCCAAACCGATAGGCTTGATGAATTTCTTAGGTGCTTTTTGGGAATATTTGTTGTACCACTCCAGGTTAAAAGGCAGGTTTTTCAATGAACAACTATTGATAAAAAGAAATCCTGAAAGCAGAACTAATAAGGCGGTTTTGAAAGTATATTTTAACATTGTTTAACTCCGATTATCATGATCGCGCGGATGGAATTTATTTATGAAAACAGGCAGTTACCACAAGTAAGATTCCGTTTTGGTGATAGCTTGACCCCAGGCGGCCGTTTGAAATACACAGATCCATTTTTTCGGTCGGAGGATGGAAATCGGGCGCCGGTTCCCGAATCGCCGGTTGTTGTGAACCGAAAGGTATATTTCCCACTCAACCATCCGTCACACCGGATTCGAGTCTTGGCTCTTGAACCATTTCTGTCCCTATCCAATGTCTCAGCATATCCGTGGTAATTGTTCTCCCACCGGCATATCCAGGACGCGGCTTACTCCCAGGCCGGTTTTAATAGCCACGGTTCCGGGATGATCGCCGACTACTTCACCGATGATCACCGCCTTTTCACCCAGTGGATCGGTATGCATGGCGGTTAAGACATCGGCGGCGTGTGTTTCCGGTACAACAGCGATCAGCTTTCCTTCGTTTGCCACGTAGAGCGGATCGATCCCCAGTACCTCGCATGCTCCCTGTACTTCGGGACGAACCGGGATACGATCCCCGTAGATCCGGATTCCCACCTTGGATTGGCGCGCGAATTCGTTCAGCGTGGTGGCCACGCCGCCCCGGGTGGGATCGCGCAGAGCGTGGATATCCGTCGTTGTATCCAACATTTTTCGAACAAGTTGATTCAGAGCGGCGGTGTCGCTGGAAACCCGGGACCGGAAAGACAGCCCCTCCCGGCTGGTGAGCACGGCCATGCCATGGTCGGCAATTGTTCCGGAAAGGATAATCCGATCGCCGACTTGAAGATTCCCCGCGGAAATATGAACGTCATCCGGAAGCACCCCGATGCCGCTGGTATTGATAAACAGTTTATCGCAGCTTCCTTTGTTTACCACCTTCGTGTCTCCGGTGACAATCGCAACTCCCGCTTTCCCGGCGGCCCGTTCCATGCTTACGGCAATCCGGTGCAGCGTGGCGATCGGCAAACCTTCTTCCAGGATGAACCCGACACTCAGATAGAGCGGCTCCGCTCCGCTCATGGCCAGATCATTGACGGTACCGTTAATAGCTAACTCGCCGATGTCGCCACCCGGAAAAAAGATTGGATCCACAACGAAAGTGTCGGTGGTAAAAGCCAGTCGCTTCCCGGGATTGTCCAGGATGGCCTGGTCTTCAAGTTTGTTCAATTGTTCGTTCGCGAAACGCGGTAAAAATATTTTTTCGATCAGCTCGGCGGACAGCTTGCCGCCGGCGCCGTGGGCCAACTGGATGGTTTCATGGTGCATGATCGGCACGGGACAGGACAGTGATTCCGGGAAATTTATTTCAGGGCGCGTCATGGGATCTATTGTAACCGTTGATATTTAAAATATGCGGCGCAGGCCCCCTCGCTGGAAACCATGGTGGCCCCCAGGGGATGGCTGGGGGAACACTCCTTCCCGAAGGCGGGACATTCCTTCGGCTTTTTCAATCCCTGGAGTATGATCCCGCTAATACAGATTTCCGCTTCGTTGGTTTGAATGTCGCCTACATCGAATTTATGTTCGGCATCGTAATCTGCGTATTTGTCACGGATCTTCAGTCCGCTGGAAGGGATTTCCCCGATTCCGCGCCATTTGCGATTGGTCACCTCAAAGATTTCCTTAATTAGTTTTTGCGCCGGACGATTCCCTTCCCGTTTCACGGAACGAAGATACTGATTCTCCACTTCATACCGGCCCTCCTCCAGTTGTTTCACGACCAGCAGAATTCCTTCCAGGATGTCCACCGGTTCAAAACCGGTGGGAACGATCGGGACTTTGTATTTCTTCGCGATCGGTTCGTATTCCTCCCAACCCATGACGGTGCAGACGTGACCGGCCGCCAGGTAACCCTGGACCCGATTGTCGGGCGCGGACAGCAGCGCCTCCATTGCCGGCGGTACCAATACGTGACTGACCAATTCACTGAAATTTGTCAATCCTTCCTGCGCGGCCTGGTGAATGGCCAGGGCGTTTCCGGGAGCCGTTGTTTCAAACCCCACGGCAAAAAACACAACTTCCCGGTCCGGGTTCTCGCGGGCGATTTTAACCGCTTCCAAAGGGGAATAAACCGTTCGGACATCACCCCCTTCGGATTTGACCATAAAGAGGTCTTTTCGACTGCCGGGCACCCGCAGCATATCGCCGAAGCTGGTGAAGATGACCTCGGGACGGGAAGCGATTTCAATCGCTTTGTCAATGATCTCCAAGGGAGTGACACAAACCGGGCAACCGGGGCCGTGAACCAGTTCGATTTCCTTCGGAAGTACCTGGTCGATACCGTTTTTGATTATGGAGTGCGTCTGGCCACCGCAAATTTCCATGATTACCCAGGGACGCGTCACCGTGTTGCGGATCGCGGCCACGATTTTCTTTGCCAATTTCGGATCACGGAATTCGTCTAAGTATTTCATACGGCAATAAGATAGTTATGTTTTAAAATTGCGACCGGGGACGCGTTTCGATGCCGGTCCCGGATTATTTTTTCAGAACATTTGATTGAAGCATGCTTTTGTGAATGGTATTTGTCGGTTTTTGGTTGTTTTCTTTCCATCCCGTTATTCCGATTCATCTTTTTTCAAGGGATTTCCGTAAATATCGACGCCTTCCCGGGCGGCGGCATCCACAAATTCTTCCCATACTTCGTACGTTTTCTGAGCTTCCTCTTCGTCGATGATGGATATCCCGAACCCGGCGTGAACGACGGTATATTGCCCCACCTTGATTTCGGGGACGTATTCGAGACAGGCTTTGTTCATTGTGCCGCCATAGTCCACGTGACCCATTTTGAGTCCGTTTTCATCGAAAATTTTCACGACTTTCCCCGGAATGCCTAAACACATAAAGAGCTCCTGGTTTACTTTTCTAAATTAATCATTATTTTGTTTATCACGGGCCAGTAAATATTGCCTTCCGATCATGGCCTGCCCCAACGCGATGCCGCCATCATTGGTGGGAACCCGGGAATGGACAAGGACCCGGAATCCCTCCCGCTCCAACTTCGGTATCAGGTTTGCAAACAACACCTGGTTTTGAAAGACTCCGCCGCTTAATACGACATCCGGTATGCCTGTTTCGCGTCGCGCTAAGGTGGCGATTTCGGTAAATATCTCAATCAAAGTTTTGTGAAAGCGACCGCTGATTCTGCAAATTGATTCACCGTTTTCACAGGCCCGGACAACGGACCGGATAAGGGGCGGGATCGAAATTTCCCAATGATCCCGCTTTTGATCCAGGATATAATCGAAAGGGCGGAGGGAAAGGCTCTCACACTGTTGCATAAATTCAATGGCGGCCTGCGCTTCATAATGAATTGTCGGCCGACCGCCGGCGATAACGGCGACCGCATCGAAGAGCCGTCCGCAACTGCTTGTGAGGGGGGAATTGATGTTTTTTTCAAGCATTTCGATTATCGGAAGGCTATCGTGTTCCCGGAGAAACGGTAGGTCCGGGAGGTGTTTGCCATAGGTCCGGTACAGGTAACTGACTGCCGTCCGCCAGGGCGCTTTGATCGCGGCATCGCCACCCGGCAACGGCAGCGGTTCAAAATAACCGAAGCGATTGAACCCGTCGTAACCGCCGATCAGTACTTCTCCGCCCCAGATCGTCCCGTCGATGCCGTAGCCGGTGCCGTCCATAATGAGACCAATCACCGGGCCGGGATGATGATTTTCGGCCAGGCAGGCGGCCAGGTGGGCATGGTGGTGTTGGACCGGCAAAACCGGTGTTTCGTTCTGATCTGTCGCCCATTTGGTCGATAAATACCCGGGATGCAGATCATGCGCAATAAGTTCCGGACGGGTGTCGAAAATGCGCTCCAGATGGTGGATGGTCAGCCGGAAGAAATTGTATGCTTCCAGGTTTTCCAGGTCGCCGATATGTTGGCTCAGGATCGCATGGTTGCCTTTCAGCAGACACACGGTGTTTTTTAATTCGCCTCCTGTCGCCAGTACGGGAGGGCCGTCGGAACGGACGAATATCGGTTGGGGCACGTACCCCCGACTGCGCCGGATTTGCCTTGGTTTGCCTGCCAGATGAATGACTACCGAATCGTCGCTGCGCAGGTAAATATCCCGGTTGTGTACCAGGAAATAATCGGCGATTTGGTGTAACCGTTGAAAGGCTTCTTCGTTTTCGATGCAAATGGGTTCCTCGCTGTAGTTCGCGCTGGTCATTACCAAGGCCTCAAATCCATGTCGCAGCAACAGGTGATGAAGGGGTGTGTAGGGAAGCATTAT
>JAADGP010000106.1 GCA_013152315.1 FCB group bacterium | reverse complement strand
GGGTGGGATCGTTTTGCCGGCGCCCTGTTTACCGTAGCCCAGTTCCGGCGGAACGGTGAGAATGCGCTTGCCACCGACCCGCATCCCGGGAATCCCTTCCTCCCAACCGTCGATGACCATCCCTACTCCCAGCGTAAACCGGAAAGGGCTTCGTCCGGGATTGTGCGAGGAGTCGAAAACGGTGCCGTCCGCAAGACGACCCGTATAATCCACGGTAACCAGGTCCAGTTTCTCCACGACCGCTCCTTTACCGATCACCTTGTCCTGGATCATCAAACCGTTATCCAGGGTTACTACCTCGGGTTTGCCGCACGCCGCCAGGACGAGCAATACAATTCCGGCAATTCCCGGACTTAAAATACGAATCGTTCTCATGGGTTATCCTTTTTTCAAAATCGGGTTGTGGTTATGGAAAAGAATCAGGAACCAACTCAAGAACCAAGAATCAGGAAGCAAATCTGTATTTGTTTGCGGTTTGACCAGTCGGCGGATTGGCTCCCGGTTCTCCGATACCTTTCTCAGCCGTAATCGGGCAGTCACTAAATCGGATCATACTTATTTGTTTTTGCCCGCAGGCGGAATAAATTAGCCCCGACCAGCATTTTCTGCGCAATTGATATGATTAATCCTCTCATAACGATGTTTGGTAAGATCCCCGGGCCTGACGACCGGGCAACCGTGAACCAAATAATATTCGGGAACGGCTTCCTTTATTCAACTAAATTTACGCCGTTCGTTTAACAGTTTTGAATTTCTTTCATTAAAAATACACATGTGTTTCTTCACCATTCCTGCAACCGGAAATAAAGCTAGGGGTCTTCCTCAGCCCAAACCCCATATAAAAAAGGCAAAACAATGACGGGAACACGTTCCGTATTTGACACCCATCTTCCGCCCCTCGCGGATCGCGTCCGGCCCCGGACCATGGAAGCCTTCGTGGGTCAGGGACACCTGGTAACGGAAGGGAAAATATTATCCCTGATTACCCGGCAACAAAAACCGTTTTCCATGATTCTCTGGGGGCCTCCCGGCTCCGGGAAAACCACCCTGGCCCGGATCATCGCGCGCGCCACCGACGCCGGCCTGTATGAAATATCCGCCGTTTCCAGCGGGGTGAAGGAACTGCGTTCAATCATCGAGAAAGCCCAAAAAAACCGGGAGCTGGGACGCCACACAATCCTTTTCATCGACGAAATTCACCGTTTCAGCAAGTCCCAACAGGACGCTTTGCTCCATGCCGTGGAGGACGGAACTGTAATCCTGATCGGGGCGACGACGGAAAATCCGTCCTTTGAAGTCATCAGTCCCCTGTTGTCGCGATGCCGGGTACTTGTACTTAAACCCCTCTCTCCTTCCGCCTTAGACAAAATCCTGGAGCACGCTTTTGCCACCGACATATTGTTGCGGAAAAACCTGGTGGAACTTCCCCCCGACTGCCGCGCCAAGCTTATTCAGGCTTCCGGCGGCGACGCCCGTAAAATGCTGAACACGTTGGAAGTCGCCATCAACCTGATCGGCGGCCGGGGCACGATTACCAATGAAATCCTGGATGAAGCGCTGCAGAGCCGGTCACAACTTTACGATAAGACCGGGGATTACCATTACGACACGATCAGCGCGTTCATTAAATCGGTCCGGGGCAGCGACCCGGACGCGGCCGTCTACTGGCTGGCGGTCATGCTGGAAGGGGGAGAGAAACCGGAATTCATCGCCCGCCGGCTGGTGATACTGGCTTCCGAAGATATCGGCAACGCCGATCCCCGGGGACTTACCATTGCCGTATCCGGGTTTCAGGCCGTGCATATGATCGGGATGCCGGAAGCGGCCATAATCCTGGCCCAGGTCACGACCTACCTTGCCAGCGCCCCGAAATCGAATGCCTCCTACCTGGCTGTCAACCGGGCCCTGAGCGTAGTCAAAGCCGAAGGAACCCCCGGCGTCCCCCTGCATTTACGAAACGCTCCCACGGGACTTATGAAATCTCAGGGATACGGGAAAGATTACGATTATCCCCATGACCATCCGGATCATTTTGTACGCGAGAATTATTTTCCCGAAACCGTTACCGAAACTTTTTATAAACCCACCGGATTGGGCTATGAGGACTATATCCGTAAACGTTTAAAAGATTTGTGGCCGGATCGTTATGACGATAATAAAACAACCTGACCGAATTAACATCAACGTTAACCATAACCGTCAATTTATAATCTGAATTATTTTATGACTAATTTCACAAGGCCCAAATCGGTCTGGTGGCTGTATTCCATCCTGCTTTTATTTTTAATCCCCATGCTTACCCGGGGGGATTCCCGGCTGCGTTTAAAACGGGCGGATGTGCTGGAAAACATTACCGTCGACGGCGCGGCCGTTCAAATCCTGGAAGGCAACGTAATATTCGTGAAAGGGCTCACGACCCTCACCGGCGACCGGGCCCGTTTTTATGAAAAATCGGGGCAGGGGCACCTGACCGGCAACGTTGTCGTTACCAAAGAGGAGCGAACGCTGGAATGTGATTCCCTGTTTTATGATTCCGTTAACGAAGTGTTGAAGGCCTATGGAAACACCCATATCTGGGACAAGGATTACGACCTGGTTGCCGATTCGCTGATCTATTACTCCGAGTTGGACAGTGGCATTGCCCTGGGAAATGTCCGTTTAAATCAGGTCGACCAGCAAATAACCGCCGACCGGATATTGTATTCCAAACGAGCGGGACAGGACGCCGTTTCCTACAAAGCCCTGGGCGACGTGACCATCCTTGAAGGGAATCGAATCGCCACTTGTGGCGAAGCGGATTACTCCCGGGAAGATGAGGTCACGATCCTGAAAATTAATCCCCGGGTGAAGGAAGAAGACCGAATTCTGACCGGCGAGGAAATTGTTCTGTCTTACCGTGATGAAGTTTTGGAACGGATATTCATCCCCGCCCAGGCGCATGCCGTTATCACCAGTTCCGGCTGGCGCTCAGAGCCGACCACGGAAGACACCATTACTTCCAGGCAACCGGTATCGTACCAGGATGATATGACCAGCAGTGTTTTTATCGGCTTCTTTAAAGATGGAAAATTGGATTCCATTCGCCTGGAGGGAATGGCCACCACCTTGTATCATATCTTTGATGATTCCCTTTACCAGGGCAAGAATCTTGCCTCCGGCGACACGATCGCGATGCGGTTCGAAGAAAGTGAATTAAAACGGATTATCATTTCCGGCGGCGCCCGGGGAACGTACACCCCCGATTCCACCAATGTCGACGTAGAGGCGCCTATTGACTACGAATCCGAAACGATCGACTACTTTATCCCCGAGGAAAAAACCGATCTGTACCGGAACGCAAAAATTCACTATACCGATATCGACCTCTCCGCCGGGTTTATCAATGTGAACTGGCAAAATAATCTCTTGTACGCCCTGCCCATCAGTCCCGGCGATTCCACCGGCGAAGCCATCCAACCCACATTACTGGAACGCGGCCGGGAACCGATGGTGGGCGATACGATGATTTACAACCTGGAAACCCGCAAAGGTAAGGTTGTGCACGGCCGGACCAAAGCCGAGGACGGTTATTATGCCGGACATGAAATCCGAAACGAGGGCAACAAAACTTTCTACGTGAAAAACAGCACTTTTACGACCTGCGACCTTAAAGTGCCTCATTTCCATTTTGAAAGCCGGAAAATGAAAATGATCCAGAACGATAAAGTCATTGCCCGCCCTCTTATTCTGTATATCAGCGGCATTCCGATTATCGGCTTGCCCTTCGCCATTTTTCCCAACCAGAAGGGGGGACGCCATTCGGGGTGGATCATGCCCTCCTACGGTGAATCGCGAAACCGGGGCCAATTTATCGACGGCATGGGGTATTACTGGGCGCCCAACGATTACTGGGACACAAAACTCCTCCTCAGTTTTGCCGATCGGCAGGGAATTACTTTCAGGATCGCAAACAACTATAAAAAACGTTATCGTTACAGCGGGGCCTTTTACCTGGAAACCCGGCAATTCCTCGGTTTTGGCGAACGCGATATCACTTCCCTTTCGAAAAATCGTAAAACCGATTACGTCGTGCGCTGGAACCACCGCCAGGTGCTTAGAGGAAATCAATCTTTCAACGCCAATGCCAGTTATTACAGCAACGGGGAGTACAACCGAATCATGGGGCTCGATCCGGTCCGACGGATGAATCAACAGGCTATTTCCAATGTCACTTATTCAAAACAATGGAAAAAATGGAACAGCTCTCTCAGTCTCAACGTCTCATCCAAACGGGATTTAATGGTGGAACAAAAAATTGAACCGTCATCGGTTTTTTACCAAAAACCGAAAAGAGCCGGGACACAACTAAATATCCTGAGCAGCACGCTGCCCAGTATGACCTTTCGACGCGGTCAAAGTCCTTTGATTAAGTCCAAATCGAACATTAAGAAATGGTATCACAATATCACCTGGAACTATTCCAACAAGCTCACCAACCAAATACGCACTTATTACGAATCCGAAGAAATAGCGCTGGATGATACCACCACCACGTTTCAATGGCAGGTCGACCGGAACGGCAAAGGCATTGTCAAAACCACAACTTCCGGTATTCTCGTTCATAATTTTTCGGTTTCGGCGCCTCAAAAGATATTCAGATACATTACCATTAGTCCCGGTTTCAGCGGGAAATCCGACTGGGTCAACAAATCTTTCAGCGCCCGTTTGGATACGGCTACCAACACCTTGATTAAGGAAGAAGTTGACGGACTGGCCATTCGCACCACCGGTTCCTTCCGTTTAAGCGCCAGCACCCAGATTTACGGGCTTTTTCCGGTTGGAATCGGAGCTTTAAAGTCCATTCGGCACGTGGTGTCCCCTTCAATCGGCTATTCTTACACACCTGATTTTTCAAAACCTTTGTTCGGAAAGGACCTGGGTTATTTTCAGACCTTCAGGGACACCGCCGGGAATGTCCTTACTTATGATCGTTTCCGGGAAACACCGGCCGGCAGCACCCCGCAAAAAGAACGGCAAGCTATCAATTTCGCGCTTAACAACGTTTTTCAGGCCAAGGTTTCCGACGGCGATAAGGAACGGAAAATCGATCTCCTCAGTTGGCGATTATCCACCAATTACAATTTCGTTGCCGAAACGTATAAACTCGCGAACCTGCAATCGTCCCTTCGTTCCTCCCTGGCCCGCAAGTTAAGACTGGATTTGTCAATGACCCACGACTTCTACGATTACGATTCCCAACGGGGAGAAAGGAGCACTTCCTTGCGGAAAAACGCCTGGGGCCTGCCGGTGCCCCGCCTGATCAACGCCCGTCTGTCCACCGGTTTCAAAATCTCCGGGAAACGATTGACTCCGCAAACGGAACCAACCGCCGCCGTCACGGACACGACCATCGATACGACGGCCGATGAGGAACGCTTAGACGCGTCCGGGGTAGTGAATCCCGCCAAACAGGTTACCAAGCCTTTGCCCGGAAAGGATCTCTGGCAAACAAATGTCAGTTTCAGCTATGCCTACAACCGGGCCGACCCGCAAAACCCGGTTAAAACTTTCTGGATGAACACCAATACGAAAATTCAGATCACCCCCAACTGGCGGATTCAGTATAACGCCCGCTTCGACCTGGTTAAAAACGAATTGGTCAGTCATCACTTTTCCATCTACCGCGATCTCCACTGTTGGGAAATGTCCGTTTCCTGGAC
>JAADGP010000105.1 GCA_013152315.1 FCB group bacterium | reverse complement strand
TTGACGTAACACCTTACGCAAAAGCCCTGGCAAAATTCCTGTTGGGGCATCCGGATTGCCGGGATTTCGGACGGAAATTCAAAATCTCTTTTTCCGGTTGTCAGAAGAGCGCCTGCGGCCTGGCCCACATGCATGACATAGGATTTATTGCTCAAAAAAAGATCCTAAACGGCAAGGAAACACGAGGCTTCAAAGTTTATGTGGGCGGCGGCCTGGGAGCTGTGCCGCAACAGGCCATGTTGTTCGAATCGTTCCTGCCGGAAAAGGAAATTTTCTCCCTAACGCAGGCTATAGCGCGGGTTTTTACACGGCTTGGAGAAAAACAAAATCGCGCTCGGGCCCGCCTGAAGTTTCTGGTATTGAAGTTGGGAATAGAGGAATTCAGACGCATTGTCCGGGCGGAGCAGGACGCATTGCCGATGGATGATCGCCGCATATCGTACCCGGAGAGCCTGTCCGATTCCGGTGATAGCCACCCCGGGATTGGAGAATCCCTGAACGGGCAACTTCGACCGGAAGGGTTTGAAACCTGGATAAAGGCCAATGTTTTGTCGCAAAAACAGAAGGGCTACGCTGCCGTAACCGTTCCCCTGCCTTTAGGAGATTTCACCGCCCGGCAGGCGCGGTCACTGGCGGAAATGTCCCGCAATTACACGGACGGTTCCCTGCGGTTTACCGCCGAACAAAACATCGTACTTCGATGGGTGAACAAGAAAAATTTGATCCCCCTGTACACAGATTTGCAAGAAGCCGGCCTGGGCGAAATCGGGCCCGGGACAATCACGGATATAACCGCCTGCCCCGGAACCGACACCTGCAAACTGGGAATTGCCTCGTCCCGGGGGTTAGCCCGGATATTGAGGAGCCGTTTACTCGAAAAATACGGCGAATTGGACGAAGCGGCGCGCAACCTGCGAATTAAAATCAGCGGCTGCTTCAATTCCTGCGGCCAACATCATATTGCCGACATCGGTTTTTACGGTAGCAGCCGCACAATCGGCGGTTACAAGGTGCCCCATTTCCAAATCCTCCTGGGAGGACAATGGAAAAACAATGCCGGCAACTTTGGCCTGGCCATCGGCGCCGTGCCCTCCAAACGAATCCCGGAGACCGTGGACCGAATTGCCGGTTTCTTTGTTGCCAACCGTAAACAAGATGAATCATTCCAGGCCTTTACCAGGCGGATTGGCAAACAGGGATTACGCGACCTGATTGAAGACCTGATGAAAATACCGGAATACTTCGTAGAGCCCTCTTTCTATTCCGATTGGGGAGACCCCCGGGAATATTCCCTGTCGGACCTGGGAATCGGGGAATGTGCGGGCGAAGTGATCAGCACAACCCAGTTCGATCTTTCCGACGCGGAACGGGAAGTTTTCGAAGCTCAACTTAAACTGGAACGGGGTGAATGGATTGAAGCGGACCGGTTGGCTTACAAAAGCATGGTTACGGCGGCCAAAGCGCTGGTTAAAACCGAATATTACGACGTTCCGGATGACGCGGAGACCATCGTTCGCGAATTCAAAACCCGTCTGTTCGACACCGGTTTGTTTTCCGATCGCTTCGCGAAGGGAAAATTCGGACTTTACTTGCTGAATCGCCACGCGGAAGGCCCGGTCCGGCCGACCTATGAACATGTCCGCCAATTAATAGAAAAAGCCCAGCTTTTCATTGAAGCTTCCCACATCTGCTACGCTCGTTTGCAGGAAAAGGAGAAAGTATGGTAGCGTTACAGAAAATCGGCATCAAAATATTTTCCGACAGCCGGGCTTTAAAATCGCCAACCGATTTTATTCCCCTGTTTCACCGCTGGATCCAACGGAATTCCATTCCCGACCATCTGTTGATCGACGTGGTCGATTATAGTCACATCTACCAGGGACCCGGTATTCTCCTGATGGCCCATGAAGGAATCTTTGCCCTCGATCAATCCGAAGGGAAACCCGGTTTGCTGTACATGAGGAAACAGCCGCTCCCCGGCAATTTGGAAGACCGCTTGGAAGCAATTCTGAACATCGCCGTCGAGACGGCGAAACTGCTGGAAACGGAAGCGAACTTTTCAGTTACCTTCGATTACCGGCATTTTCGCGTCATCGCGAATGACCGCCTGGAAGCCCCGGCCAACGAACATTCCTTCCGTTTGCTCCGGCAAGTCCTGGTCTCCCTGGAAGAACGATGGGGACAGGCGGGAAAGAGCGTGATCCGGAATGTGTCCGTTCCAAAGGGAAGGTTGGAAGTTGACTGGATCCTGAGCGCTGTTCCAAAATCGAATGCCGTTCTCGATGAACAAAAGGCAGGTGTCCTATGACCAAAAAGCAATTAATACCGGAACAAATCAACAAAAAGCTGGAAGCGGCTCCGATACCGGACATTTTGAATTGGGTAAATGAACACTTTCCCACGGAAAAAATCGGGTTCAGCACCGGTTTCGGTTCCAGCGGCGGCGTAGTCCTGGATCATCTTATGCAGGTAAACAAAAACATTCCTGTTTTTTACATCGACACGGGAGTTTTATTCCGGGAAACCTACGCCCTTCGGGACCGTATTGAGAAAAAATACGGTGTCCGGTTTATCCGTTACCGGGCCGACTTGTCATGGGCTGAACAGGAAGAAAAATTTGGTCCAAGACTATGGGAATCCAATCCGGACCTGTGTTGCCACATCCGGAAAGTCCTGCCGCTGCGGGAAGCGCTATCCCATTACGAAGTATGGATTACCGCGATTCGCCGTGATCAGTCGCCGACGCGCATTAATACCCGTGTCATCGAATGGGAACCACGATTCAAAGTGATAAAGGTCAATCCGCTGGCGGCCTGGACGGGGGATATGGTTTGGCGTTACATCAGGGAACGGAACATTCCCTATAACAAACTCTATGATCTGGGGTATGGCAGTATCGGTTGCTTTAATTGCACAAGCGCTTTGCGGGCCGGGGAATCGGAACGTGAAGGACGCTGGCGTGGTTTGGGAAAAACGGAATGCGGGCTTCATTTCCCCACCACTGACAAATGGGCCCATTCCCTGGAAACACAGGAAGTAGATCGTTGAACCGATGAATTTACTATACCCCATATTTCTCGATTTGCGGGACCGACCCTGTCTTGTTGTGGGCGGCGGAAACGTCGCTTTCAACAAAATCAAGCGTTTGCTTTCGTCGCGGGCGAAGATCACTCTTATCAGTCCCCGGTTAGACGAGCGACTCCGGCCTTTGGTAAAAAGCGGGGTTCTCCGGCACCGCGAACGGACATTTAAACGGGGTGATGTGAACGGCTTCTTTCTCGTGATCGGCGCCACGGACGACCGGGAAGTGAATCGTCTGGTTTACGAAGAGGCGGTCGCTCTGGGAATCCCCGTCAATATCACGGATCAGCCCGCTCTGTGCACGTTTTTCCTGGGCGCGACACATCAAACCGGGGAACTGAAAATTGCCGTATCCACCAACGGTGCCAGCCCGGAATTCGCCTGCTGTATCCGGGATGATCTGGCACAGACCTATGGCGATGAATACGCACGGGCCCTGGATTTCCTGAAAGAATACCGGGCGACCGTTCGGGAAAAACTTAATGACCGGAAGGAACGGCGACGGACCCTTAAACAGGAAGCCAGGAAACAGTTCGCCGGCATACCGAAACCGGTATGGGAGACGGAAAAATTCAAAAAGGGAACCGTTTACCTGGTAGGCGCGGGGCCGGGGGACCCCGATCTGATTACCGTCAAAGCGCTTCAGGCCGTTCGGAAGGCGGACGTCATTTTTTATGACCGTCTGATTGACAAAAGAATCCTGAACGAGGCGCGAACAACCCTCCTGTTTCCCGTCAGTAAACGCGCTGGGCATCATTCTTTTCCCCAGGATCAGATCAATGCCTTACTGGCGGAATATGCCTCACAGAAAAAGATGGTTGTTCGCCTGAAGGGCGGCGACCCCTTTGTTTTCGGCCGCGGCGGTGAAGAAGCGGAATTTCTGAAAGAAAAGGGAATCCCCTTTCAGGTTATCCCGGGGGTGACCTCCGGCACAGCCGTTCCGGCCTATGCCGGAATTCCGCTGACCCACCGTGATTATGGTTCAAAAGTGATTTTTGTGTCCGGGCACGGGAAAAGGAATACCCGTGATCTATCCTGGCTGGAACTGGCCGGCAAGCTGGATACCACTGTGGTATTCATGGGTTTGAATACCCTGCCGCAACTTGTGGCCGAAATGAAACGGAGGAAGTGGCCGGGAACGAGCCCGATTGCCGTAATCAGTGAAGGGACCCAACCAAGCCAAAACACCATTGTATCCACTCTGGATGACGTTGAGGCGATGTGTCAAAAGAAAGGAAGTAAGTCCCCGGCGCTGATCGTGATCGGCCCGACGGTTCAGCTTCATAAAAATTTGAATTGGTATCACCCGGAGAAGATCTGTGCCAACACCTGACACGATGCGGATCAATCCGGTCTTTTTCAACCCATTGTATTGAGGGAGAAATGTCTGTATTAGATTTGATTGGAAATACGCCTTTAATTGACATCGGATCGCTTTTCGATGCCGGTCCGAAGGTAACAATCCTGGCCAAAGCGGAATGGATGAATCCCGGAGGTTCTCTTAAGGATCGACCGGTGAAACGCATGTTGGAGGAAGCCTTAAAGTCCGGACAACTGGAAAATAAAGTTGTGCTCGATTCCAGCAGCGGCAACGCCGGCATCGCCTATTCCATGATCGGCAACGCCTTAGGCTTAAAGGTAAAAATCGTCCTGCCCGGCAATGCCAGTCAGGAACGAAAGGACAGAATTCGGGCTCACGGCGCGACGATCGTGGAAACGGATCCCCTGGAAGGGTACGACGAAGCGATCCGGTACGCCCACCAACTCTTCGAAGAAAACCCGGACCGGTACTTTCTTTGCAATCAGTACCAAAACGACAACAACTGGAAAGCCCATTATTACGGCACCGCTAAGGAATTGATCAGCCAGGCGGACAAACCGATCACGCATTTCATCGGCGGCGTCGGCACGGGCGGGTCCATTACGGGAATCGGCCGCCGCCTTAAGGAAACCTACCGTGACGTAATCATTACCGCCGTTCGTCCGGAAACCTGGCCGGGTATCGAGGGGTTGAAGCCCCTGGGATCCCCGGGAGACATCGTTCCCGAGATATTCGATGAAGCGCTTGTGGACCGCTGGGTGGAAGTAACCTCGGATGAAGCGCGACGCTGGTGCCGGAAAGCCGCCGGACACGGATTCTTTGTCGGGCATTCTTCCGGCGCTTACCTGGCCGGAATCGAAAAAGTACTCAAAGATGTTTCCGCGGGCGTTATCACTACTCTTTTCAACGACCTTGGAGAACGGTACTTCAGCGCCGGTTTATGGAGGTAGCATGGATACGATCCACCTGAATCGTTCGGTCGTCGACGATTTCCTTCGCCATGCGGCGCGGGAATATCCGCACGAATGCTGCGGATTTATTATCGGCACCGAAGATGCGGAAACAAAAAGAGGTCTGGAATACCTGCCGGCAACAAACACCAAAGACGCAAACCGGGAAAGACGCTTTCTCATCGATCCGCTGGCCTACCAGGAAGCGGAAGACATTGCCGACGAACGGGGACTGTCGATCATCAGTATCGTTCATTCGCATCCCGACCATCCCGACGAACCGTCGGAATTTGACCGGGATCATGCCTGGCCCGGTTTCAGTTATATTATCGTTTCCGTTGCGAACGGAAAAACAAAGAATTACCGATCCTGGCAGCTCACGCCGGACCGG
>JAADGP010000094.1 GCA_013152315.1 FCB group bacterium | reverse complement strand
GATTTCCAGCGCGATCTTAAAAAATTTCTAAGCCGAACCATCAAAGAAATTCTTCTATCGCAATCCTCCGAAATACACCCTTTTTTCCATGGGTCATTCAATTCCCCTGACCCAAAGACCGTCTTGAAAAAATTGTCTCATCATCCGAAAAAGGGCAATCACCGTTTCACGCTTTGGCGATCGGATGATATCCCGGAGGTTATCGAATCGGAATCCATATTTGAACAGAAAATGAATTATATCCATTTGAATCCGGTAAGAAAAGGTCTGGTAGATGACATTCGACGTTATCCCTTTTCTTCCCAATATAATGGTACTGACGATCTGTTTATCGTGGATAGGATATATTAATGATACTCTCCCACTGCGGGATCAGGAGATCCCGCAGGATCATATATTTTAATTACTCCCTACCCAATCGTTCATGGTCTCCCGACCATGAACAATGGGGATATATAAGAAAAACAGAGACCTTGATCCCGCAGGATCTCCCGATCCTGCGGAACAAAATTCATCCCACTGCAAGGTTAGTCCGCGGACTACAGGATCATAAACTTGACGAAATTATAGATGAAACAAATTTGTAAATCCCCGCTGCGTTCTCTAAAGTGAGCCACATAATAAGAGAATAATTTCAACAGTTAATACGAAAATATTTTCCCATTCTATCCCTTTTATCCGGCTAAAATTCCACTCCACACAAGGTTTCGATCCGAATTTTTACCCACTTATTGCGGGTTTCCTCAATAAAAAGTGCCAAAACGTGCATTTTTCTGAATAAAATTGAAAAAAAATATTGACTTCAGTGGGTCAATTTCATAATGTCGTGGGTAGTTGTGGGTAATTTTCCCTTTCTTTTTAAAGATGACGTTAAATCAGAATACATTCACGGGGGAATATTCTTATACCATTGATTCCAAGGGTAGAGTCAATATTCCGGCCAAATTTCGCCAGTCCCTTACGGAAGACAATCATAACACGTTTGTCATCACCCAGGGGATGGATCCCTGCATTTGGGTCTATCCTTTAGTGGTCTGGAATGAAATTGAAACGGCCTTGAAAAACCTGTCCTCCTTATCAGCTATAAACCGGACCTTTATTAGAAATACCGTCCGGTACGCGACGTTTACTACCTACGACAAACAAGGGCGTATCCAGTTAACCCCTAAGTTGATTCAATACGCCGGTTTGGAAAAGGAAATATTGATCATCGGAATGGTCAACAAAATAGAAATCTGGAATCCGTCCAAACTGGACATCGTGGATCAACAAAATCTGGAAATCGAACAAAGTTCTTATGACGAGCTGGCAGAAAAAATCATTCTCTGATGGAATCCAAATCGGATACGGCTGCACATCACATTCCGGTCATGGTTTCAGAAGTTATTTCTCTCCTCGATATCCATCCGGATGGAATATATCTGGATGGGACGATAGGCCTTGGAGGGCACGCCAAGCAAATCCTCTCGCAATTAAGCCTCAACGGGAGGATTATCGGGATTGACCTGGATGAAGAGGCTCTGGATATCTGCAAACAGAATCTCCACGCCTCTTCATCCGTCTCTCTCTTCCGCGCTTCCTATAGCGCTTTTCCTCAAATTCTTGCCCGCGCCGGAGTGTCAGCGGTGAACGGGATATTACTGGACCTGGGGCTTTCCTCCCTGCAGCTCGACAGCCGAAAGCGCGGCTTTACCTATTCGTGCGAAGGCCCCCTGGACATGCGCTTCTCATCACAGGGGACAATCACAGCCGAAGAATTAATTCGCGACTCAAGCGAAAAGGAATTGGCCCGGATTATCTGGGAATACGGCGAAGAACGGTATGCCCGCCGGATCGCGAAATACCTGAAGCTGGCCAAACGGGTTTCCTGTGTGTCCGAACTAAAAGAAGCCATCCGGCGCTGTACTCCGCCAAGCCACCGGAATCGCACTTACGCCCGGGTATTCCAGGCGCTAAGAATTGCCGTAAACAATGAATTGGATCAATTAAAAAAATTCC
The DNA here is from genome assembly GCA_013152315.1 of FCB group bacterium. Taxonomy (GTDB): domain Bacteria; phylum Fidelibacterota; class Marinisomatia; order Marinisomatales; family JAADGP01; genus JAADGP01. Next base: position 45,095 of record JAADGP010000094.1, on the reverse strand, counting down.
TCGATCTGTTTATCGATTACCTGGTAATCGGCGGTCGGATTGTCATCCTCAGTTACCATTCATTGGAAGACCGTTTGGTCAAATTGAAATTCCGCGAACTCAAACAAAAAGGACAGGCCCTGATCCTGACGAAAAAACCGTTACGCCCTTCGGCGATGGAGATTCAGGCGAACCGTCGCTCGCGTAGCGCCAAACTACGAGCCGCGGAAAGGATTGCGTAATGAAGAAAAAATTTCACCGACGTTCCAAGCGACAAAAAGAATACCTGCAAACCATTACCTTTTTTCTGGTGACGATTTTATCAATCACCGGGCTGATTACCTATCTCTGGGTTTATACCGAAGTGGATGAAACCCTCATGGCCCTCGAAATACAAAATTCCACCGTGGATGAATTGGTTGACGACATTAAGGAACTGCAAAGCAAAATCGAATATTTACAACGGGCGGATGTTATCGCCACCAAAGCCCAGCGGGAATTGGGAATGGTAACCGCCCAACCGGAATCCATAACCGTCTATATCGAGCCGGATCTGTTTGCCAACGAACATGACTAAAACGTATTTAAAATATCGTTCCCGCATAAAGCTGATTTCCTGTGTGGTTATCTTCAGTTGGGTGGGACTGACGATAAGATTATTCCAGGTTCAGGTTTTGAACGGGGAAACGTACCGTCTGCGGGGATATAAACAGGGACAGACCCAGGAACCGTTATCAGCGGTCAGAGGAAATATTTACGATCGCAACAACACATCTCTGACCCGCAACATTATTCATTATAACATCGGCGTTCACCCGGCCACAATAAAAAATAAGCAAGCGCTGGCCAAAACTCTGAATGAAGCTACCGGGCGCCCGATCGATTATTATCTCCGCAAATTGGATTCGAAAAAAAGCTTCATTTACCTGGAACGGAATCTAAGGAAAAGTACTTTTAACAAAATTCCCGCTTCCGTGGTCAAAAACCTGGTGGTGGAACGAAATTCCCGCCGCTACTATCCGCACGGGAATATCGCCGGCCAATTGGTGGGCTTTACCAACGTCGACGACAAAGGAATCACCGGCATCGAAGAACGATATGATAAATACCTGCGGGGTATTCCCGGTTGGGTGATCAAACAGCGGACCGGCCGGGGAAGCGTCCAACCGAAAAACAATTATCCGGTAAAACCACCGGTGGACGGTGCCAATATTCAATTAACAATCGATTTGGAATACCAATCGATCCTTCGCGAAGAACTATTGCAACGGCTTGAAGAAACAAAAGCCCGCAGCGCCATCGGCATCATTATGGATCCCCAGGACGGCGCCATTCTGGCGATGGCATCGGTTCCCGATTACGACCCCAATAATCCCAGCCGCTACGAAACCGAAAATCAAAAAATAAGGGCAATTACCGACCAGTTTGAGCCGGGTTCGACCTTCAAAATCGTAGCCGCCACCGCGGCTTTGGCCCTGAACACCGTATCGTTAGACCGGGAATTCAACTGCGAAAACGGAAGCTATCGATACAAGGATGTTCTTATTAATGACCATGAGAAATACGGTTTACTGACCTTCTCACAAATAATCGAATTTTCGAGCAATGTGGGGGTGATTAAAATCGCCGAAACGCTGGGCGAAAAGAACCTGTACCGCTTTGTTCGGGATTTCGGATTTGGTTCGCCGACAAACATCAGTTTAAACGGTGAAATATCGGGCAAATTAAGGAAAGTGTCGGATTGGAGCCGGATATCCCTGGCCGAAGTGGCCATGGGGCACGAAGTAGGCGTCACCGCTTTGCAATTGGCCACCGCCTATGCCGCGGTTGCCAACGGCGGTTTCCTGATCAGACCCCGGTTAATACAACAAATAGTGGACAATAACGGCAATGTCATTTACGCCGATCGTCCCGAAGTAGTCCGCAAGGTTGCGTCCGAGGACGTTATGACCACCTTGAAACAAATGCTGGTAAAAGTAGTCGAATCGGGCACCGGAACAAACGCCCGTATTGCCGGCTGGTCGATTGCCGGAAAAACCGGTACCGCCCAAAAGTTTATCGACGGTAGTTACTCAAACACCAAATTCATTTCCGATTTTGTTGGTTTCTTCCCCGCTGAAAATCCCCAATTGCTGGGAGTATTTGTACTGAACGAACCGAAATACGGTTACCATTGGGGCGGAGTCGGCGCCGCACCATTATTTAAACGCGTTATGGAACGCATTATTAATATGGACGATAACCTTGATGTGCCGCCGCCACCGGCGCCGCGGGAAAGCGTTCCGCCCCATAACCCGATAATCGCGGAAAATAATCGCTCCCTGGGGAGCCCGATCAGCGCCGAGATAACCACCCTGCAAACCACAGCCTTATATCAACCGGATTGGAACCGGAAAACCATTACCGTACCCGAGGTAAGGGGGATGAGTCTGCGAAAAGCTGTTTCGTTACTAAGACAAAGACAACTGAAGTCCAAAATCAATGGCTCCGGCCGGGTTATATGGCAGAGCCCGCCCCCGGGAACAAAAGTCGCTCCCGGATCGATATGTGAAATAGGACTGAAATGAAAAAGCCCTTAAACAGATTAGTCGCAGGTTTAACTCCTTCAAGTAAAACACTTCCCGCTATCGAAGTGCTGGGGGTCACCAGTCACACCGATGACGTCCGACCGGGCTACCTGTTCATCGCCATTCCCGGCACGCGGGCCGATGGACACAACTACATCCCCACGGCCATCGATCGGGGAGCGGTAGCCGTGATCACCAACGGACGTGACCTGGGAGATTTGCCGGTCCCCCAAATAAAAGTAGCAAACCCCCGCCGGGCGGCTTCGCTTATTGCGGCCGAATTTTTCGATCATCCCTCCCGCAAAATGACGGTAATCGGCGTTACCGGGACGAACGGAAAAACAACAACGGCATCGCTGATATTCTCGATCCTGAAAACGGCGGGGCTCAAAACCGCGCAAATGGGCACCCTGGGGCTGATCGCGGAGGATTTCCCCCGGCAAAAAACCCTCACGACCATGGAGCCGGTGGCCCTCCAGGAAACGTTCCACCGCCTGGTCCGTCACGGTTTTACCCACCTGGTAATGGAAGTGTCTTCCCACGCCCTCCAGCAATACCGGGTGGCCGACGTGGATTTCAACCTGGCGATTTATACCAATCTGACTCCCGAACACCTGGATTATCACCACACCATGGAGGAATATTTTCACGCTAAAGCCAAACTCTTCAAGATGCTTTCCATCACCGCCACGGCCGTGGTTAACGTGGATGACCGTTACGGGGAAGCCATTAAATCGGAGAGCACGGCTCCGGTGGTAACCACTTCCATCGCCTCCGAAGCGGATGTACACTTTACCAGGATTGATTCGACGTTGGACGGAATAAAGGGTGAAATCCGGGCCGGCGAACACCGTTATCAGATAGAATCTTCGCTGATCGGCTCTTTTAATCTGGAAAATATTTTGTCCGGCGTGGCGGCCGCTCACATATTAGGGCTTCCGCCCACGGCGATTGAAACCGGGATTAAAGCCTGTACCGTGGTGCCGGGACGCATGGAAATTATTACCACTCCTTCGGGAAACAAGGTTATCGTGGACTATGCCCATACCCCCGATGCCTACGAAAAAGTTTTATCCACTATTCGGAAGTTGGCGCCCGAAGGCTGTCAAATCACGGTTGTTTTCGGCGCCGGCGGCGACCGCGATGCTTCCAAGCGTCCGTTGATGGCGGCAATCGCCGAATCCTACGCCACCCGTTGTTTCGTCGCACCCGATAATCCCCGCTTCGAAGATCCGGCGCAAATTAACGCCGAAGTGGTAAAAGGGTTCACCCGGGACTGTTACACTATTTTTGAAGATCGTGGTCAGGCCCTGCGAAAAGCTTTGAATGAAATGAACCCCGGCGATATTGTTGTTGTTCTCGGGAAGGGACGCGAAAATTACCAGGAAATCCGGGGCGAGAGGATTCCCTATTCCGATTTTGAGATTATCGAGGAATTTTGTCGTGCGCATTGATCTTCCGAATCCTTCCCTCTTCGCCCAAATCTTTTCCGACGTAACGGGAATCGATTTTCATGAGGCCGTCACCGGTATCGTCACCGATTCCCGGGAATGCCGGCCGGGCGACCTGTATATCGCTCTGCGCGGCAACCGCGTCGACGGACATCAATTTCTCGAGACCGCCGAAATCGCGGGCTGTTCCGCCGCCCTGGTCGCCAACGCTGACGGGAACATCAGGAAAATGCAGCAAATTGAAGTGCGGGACCCCTTGCTCACCATCGGCCGGATTGCCCATCATTGGCGGAAACAATTTACCTTCCCGATCCTGGGGATTACCGGAACAAACGGGAAAACCTCAACCAAAGAATTGCTCAAACACGTGCTCCAAAGGCAATACAATGTCCATGCCACCGAGGGCAACTATAATACCTCCATCGGCCTGCCGCTTTCATTACTGCGAATGGACGCGAAACACTCTTTCGCCATTTTGGAAATGGGAGCCAATCAACCGGGCGACATCGCTTATCTGTGTAAAATCACCGAACCAACCCAGGGGTTAATTACCAACATCGCACCCGCTCACCTGGAAGGATTCGGTACCATCGAGGCCGTGGCCAGGGAAAAAAGCGAATTGTTTCAGGCTTTGAAGGACGGTTTGGCCTACGTAAACATGGCTGACGAACGGGTCAAATCGCTGCCGCGGGTCGGTCGCGAGGTGACCTATGGACTTACACCGGATTGCGACTTTCCCGCCGATCTGCACCATGACCGCGATGGAACTATCTCCCTCACCATCGAAGCGGAAGAAATTGCCACCAACTCGCGCAACCTGTCTTTCGCCAAAAACGTCATCGCCGCGGCGGCGGTTGCCATTACCAACGGCATTACCTGGGAAACATTCCAGGAACAAATACTGTCCTTCGTCCCCCCCGCCGGACGATGCCAGATTAAAGACATAAAACAGGTAACCGTCATCGACGACACATATAACGCGAACCTGGAATCAACCCTGGCCGCCATCGATTACTTGAACGCCTTCAGCGGAAACGGACGAAGGATACTGGTATTCGGCGACATGTATGAACTGGGCAAAGGGTCGGCCGAACTGCACCGGCAAGTAGGGAATAAATGCAATCAGGTCGGTCTGGATGCCGTATACACCGTCGGAAAAGATACTGTTTATACCGACGATGTTCTTAACAACGTAGCCTTCCACGAGCATTTTGAAAACAAGTCGGATTTAGCGCAAGCTTTGAAAGCCGATCTGCAGGCGGGAGATAAAATATTATTCAAAGGTTCCCGGGGAATGGCCATGGAAACGATCATTGAGGAGGTTTTCCGGAAGTAATGCTATACCATTTTTTATATCCCCTGAAAGAATATTGGTCGGCGTTGAATTTATTTCAATACATTACGTTTCGCGCGGCCATCGCCGCCATATCGGCGTTGATTATCAGTTTCCTTATCGGTCCCTGGGTGATTCACAAGTTGGAACAATACCAAATCGGTGAAGAAATCCGTCCCACGGGACCCGCGTCACATCAGAAAAAGAAGGGCACGCCAACTATGGGAGGAGTACTCATCCTTGCTGCGATACTCCTCCCCACCCTCTTTTTTGCCAAGTTGGACAACATTTACGTTCAAATTATTCTTTTCGCCACGGTCTGGATGGGACTAATCGGCTTTTTGGACGACTATTTGAAGGTGATGAAAAAATTAAAACGCGGTTTAATCGCCCGCTATAAACTGACCGGGCAAGTGTTGCTGGGAATCATCATCAGCTATTGGATTTTCAGCGCGCCCGAATTCGCGGAAATAAAAAGCGTCACTTCCGTTCCCTTTTTCAAGAACCTGGAGCTTGATTTCGGCTGGTTCTACCCCCTGATCATCATTCTTGTGATTACCGGAACTTCCAATGCGGTGAATTTCAGCGATGGTCTGGACGGACTGGCCGCCGGTTTGCTGGCGATTTCATTCACGGTATTCTCGGCCATCGCTTACATAAGCGGACGTGTGGACTTTTCGGATTATCTGAACATTCTTTACCTACCCGGCGCCGGCGAGCTCACCATCTTTACCGCCGCCGTGGCGGGCGCGTGCATGGGATTTCTCTGGTTTAACTCCGCCCCGGCCCAAATTTTTATGGGTGACGTCGGCTCCCTATCCACCGGCGCCGCTTTAGGCACCCTGGCGGTTTTGTTAAAAAAGGAATTGCTCCTGTTTATCATCGGGGGCGTGTTTGTGTGGGAAGCTGTTTCCGTCATATTACAGGTCGGATATTTTCGCTGGACCCGGACACGATACGGAACCGGAGTCCGTCTGTTCCGAATGGCGCCCGTTCACCATCACTTTGAGCTCAAAGGATGGCCGGAAACCAAAGTTGTTATTCGTTTCTGGATTATCGGATTGTTGTTGGCATTATTCTCATTAACCACTTTCAAGATCAGGTAATGGATATTTCCACCGGTAAAAATATTGACATCGCCGACCGTTCGGTAGTCGTTATCGGTTTAGGCCGGAGCGGCCTGGGGGCCGCCCGCTTGGCGCATTACGTGGGTGCCGACGTATTTGTCAGTGATCCTGGCTTTGCCCGGCAACTGCAACACAACCTGGGACTGCTCTCTCCGTTAGGCATCGAAGGTGAACTTGGCGACCACAGCGATCGCATTTACGCCGCCGATTTATGGGTTATTTCCCCGGGTGTTCCCAGGGACGCCAAAATCGTGAATATTGCCCGGCAAAAAGACATCCCTATTGTCAGTGAAATCGAATTCGCCAGTTGGTTTACCCAGTCACCCATCATTGCGGTAACCGGTTCCAACGGAAAAACCACTACCGTAAACATTTTAAACGCCATGTGCCAATCGGAAAACGTTCACGGTGTGATGGCCGGTAATATCGGAATTCCCTTTTCACAAAAAGTGCTGGAGGAATTACAGAATCCGGATCCCCTGCGAACCTATATTCTTGAAATATCCAGTTTCCAGATGGAGTTTATTGACCGTTTCAAACCCCACTTCGCCGTGTATCTGAATATTTCTCCCGACCATCTTGACCGGCACTATACTTTCGAGGAATATCTGAATCGAAAATTGGATATGAGTCGCAACCTGACGGAACGGGATTATATCATTTACAACGCGGACGATCCCGTGCTTTCCAAACACCTGTCATCCCATTCCGCAACTACGATACCATTTAGTCTACAGCCGCATAGCGATACGATCTTCAGTATAAATCAGACTTGTATTCATGACCGACAGCACGAAAAGTTGATAGACCTGGACAGAATCGCTTTGCCGGGGCGCCATAATCTCGCCAACCTGCTTGCGGCAGCTACCACGGCCCACGTAATGGGAATTCCTAAAGAAATTATCGCCCGCGCCTGCGCTACCACTACAAGTATTGAGCACCGCCTGGAAAAGGTTACCGATATTAATGGTGTTACTTATTTCAACGATTCGAAGGCAACAAACGTGGATTCCGTTAAAGTTGCCCTGGACAGTTTTTCGCAACCTATAATTTTAATTCTGGGAGGTAAGGATAAAGGGGGCGATTTCACCCAATTAATCCCACATACCCACAACACAAAGGCCGTAATCGCCTACGGCCAGGCTCGACAGAAAATCGTTGCTGCGCTCGAGGATGCGGTGAGACCTATTCCCGTAATGGGTCTTAAGGAGGCAGTAACATTGAGCCAAGAGCTGGCCGGCCCGGGGGACGTCGTTTTGCTCTCCCCGGGCTGCGCCAGTTTCGACCAATTCGATAATTATGAAGAACGGGGTAAAAAATTCAAGGAATGGGTTCGGGAATTGAGAGTAAAGAAATGAACCACTTAAATGTCATAATAAAAAAGTACGATCGGCCGCTGTTGGTGGCGATAATCATTTTATGCACGATCGGGATCGTCATGCTTTACAGCGCCAGTGTTTCCCTTTCCATATTTGAAACCGGCGGCCGTACCGATATGCGCTTTTTGCAAGCCCACCTGAAAAGATTATTAGTCGGCGTGCTTGTGTTATTTGCCTTTGTCCTCCTGGATTATCGAAAACTGAAAACAATCGCTCCCCACCTGCTTTTTGGTTCCATTGGTTTGTTGCTTTTAACCAAGGGGATTTTCCTGATAAAGGGAATATCCGCCCCGGCCCGCTGGCTGTATTTCGGCCCGATTTCGATTCAGACGGCGGACATTACGCGTCTGGCACTGATTATCTTTCTGGCCGCGTACATCGATCATAAACGCGATCAAATAAAAGATTTTTATTCCGGTTTATTTCCACCGTTGGTGATTTTAGCCGTTATTTTAGGGTTGATTGTTATTCAGCCCGATTTCAGCACCACGGCCATGCTGGCCATTGTGGGCGGAATGATGTTATTTATCGGCGGGGCACGGATCCCTCATCTTCTGGCAACGGCCGCGGTAGCGATAACCGTTGCCGTTCCGGTGATGCTGGCCATGCCCTATCGTCGTGAACGGATTCTGACGTGGTTCTTCGGGAGCGATGAAGGAGCCGCCGGTTACCAGGTAACGCAATCCCTGATCGGTTTAGGCAACGGCGGAATTTTCGGGATGGGATTAGGGAACAGCATGGAAAAAAACCTCTTTCTGCCGACACCTCATACCGACTTTATTTTTGCCATCATCGGCGAGGAAATCGGATTGATCGGCACCGTCTTCATTCTGACGCTTTTTCTGTTCATCTTCCAACGGGGTATCAAAATAGCCAAGGAATGTGCTGATCCGTTCGGGGTTATGCTGGCGATTGGAATCTCTTTCAGTTTTATCCTTTACGCTTTTGTCAATGCGGCCGTTGTCACCGGCATTTTCCCGGTCACCGGTCTACCAATGCCCATGATCAGCTACGGAGGCTCCGGAATGGTTATCAATTTCGCCAGCATCGGAATCCTGTTAAACATCAGCCAGTCGAAACGGTCCATCATCCATCGTAAAGGCTGGAGTCCCAAGGTTAAAATTTGAACTCAAAGAAGAAATAATGACGAAAAAACCAAACATAATCATCGCCGGCGGAGGAACGGGCGGGCACTTGTTTCCGGCCCTGGCCATAGGCGCGCAGCTTATCAGGAAACGACCGGAAGCACAGGTTTTTTATATCGGTTCGAAATTCGGTATTGAAGCCCGGATTCTTCCGAAAAAAGGACTGGCCCACGCCTTGTTACCCATTCGGGGACTCCAAAGAGGACTCAGCGCGCAAGCCCTGGCACGCAATCTGGCACTCCCCTTCCGGTTACTCCGTTCCTACTACCTGGCAAAAAAGATATTTAACACGATTAATCCCCAGGTAATCGTCGGTACCGGGGGCTATGCCAGCGCTATTCCCTTAAAACTCGCGGTGAAAAGCAATATTCCCATCCTGATTCAGGAACAGAATTCATACCCGGGTTTGACAACCCGGATGTTCGCGGATAAGGCCCGGCGTGTTTGTATCGCCTTTTCCGATGCGTGCAAATACCTTAAAAAAAAAACGTTGTTCTCACAGGAAATCCAATCCGACCGGAAATCAGGGATGGTGACCGCATGAGAGCCTTTAATCGGTTTAATTTGAATCCGGAACGTCCGGTCGTTTTCCTGATGGGAGGCAGTCAGGGATCGGCAATGCTGAATCGCACCATGCAAACCATTTTGGAACAACCCGACCTGAAAGATGTCCAGGTCCTGTGGCAAACCGGCAGTGGTCAATACAATTATTATTCGGGTTTCGATTCCGATACGGTACGGGTGGTCGCGTTCATCGAACACATGGCAGACGCCTATGCCATTGCGGATTTGGTTATTTCCCGGGCCGGCGCGCTAACGCTGGCGGAAATTACCGCCTGCGGCAAGCCGAGTATCCTGGTGCCTTTACCCGGCGCGGCCGGTGACCATCAAACGAAGAATGCACAATCCCTGGTTGCCAATTCGGCCGCAAAGATGATTCCGGAAAAGGACCTGACCCCGGAGGGCTTAAAAAATCTGGTCCTGGGTCTGTTGGAAAATAAATCCGAGCTGGAACGATTAGCCCAAAATGCGAAATCCCTGGGAAAGCCGGATGCGGTGGAAATTATTGTTAATCATATTCTGGAAATTGCGGAAGCCTGATGTTTCGTTCAGTCAATAAAGTTCATTTTGTAGGAATTGGTGGAATCGGCATGAGCGGAATTGCCGAACTATTATTAAATCTGGATTTCGAAGTTACGGGATCGGACGTAAACGAGTCCTCAATCATTAAAAACCTGCGCGCCAAGGGCGCGAAGATCTACCAGGGACACAAGGCCGAACACGTAGGTGATGCCGATGTGTTGGTTTATTCCAGTGCGGTCAAGGAGGACAATCCCGAACTCGTCGCCGCCCGTAACCAAGGTATTCCGGTCATCCGACGGGCCGAAATGCTGGGTGAATTAATAGCCGTGAAAGAAACCAGTATCGCCATCGGCGGAACACACGGGAAAACATCCACCACCTCGATGATCGGCGCGGTTCTATCGGCCGCCCGGATGGACCCTACCCTGGTCGTCGGCGGATTGGTTAAAACGCTGGACACCAATTCCCTCCTGGGGGCGGGTGATGTCATTGTCGTCGAAGCCGATGAATTCGACCGCAGTTTTCTGGCCTTGCGCCCCACGATCTCGGTGGTAACCAACATTGAATTGGAACATACCGATTGTTACCGGGATTTGAAAGACCTGCAAGCGGCCTTCACCCAGTTCTGTAATTCGGTACCTTTCTACGGCGTTTTGATAGCTTGCCTGGATTCCCCCGGCGTTCAGGGTATTCTGCCGGAAATAAAACGACCGGTTGTCTCCTATGGTTTTTCCAAGCAGGCGGATTACCGGGCCGAAAATCCGGCCTTCTCCGAAGCCACTTCCACTTATACCGTGAATCACCACGGGGAAGAAATCGGAACAATACAACTCCAGGTTCCCGGGATACACAACGTGTTAAACTCTTTGGCCGCCGTTACCTTGGGCATGGAAATGGGAATCCCGTTCGACATCATCGCCAAGGGATTGGCTACCTATGAAGGTGTTCGCCGACGATTCGAAATAAAAGGCATTGCCCGGGACGTCATGGTCGTGGATGACTATGCCCATCATCCCACCGAAGTACGCGCAACTTTAAAGGCGGCCCGGCAAGGGTGGGACCGACGAATTATTGCCGTGTTTCAGCCGCATTTATATACCCGTACCCGCGATTTTTATGCCGAGTTCGCAACGGCCTTCCTGAACAGCGACATCCTGATTGTCACCGACATATTCCCGGCCAGGGAAAGCGCCATACCGGGTATCACGGGCGAACTGGTGGCACAGGCCGCGAAAGACTCCGGTCATAAATCTGTGTACTATCTTCCGGAGCTGGATCGCCTGGAACACACTCTGGATTCAATCATCCAGCCGAACGATATGGTCATTACCATCGGCGCGGGGAATATATGGCGCTACTGCGATGCTTATTTCAACCACCTGCAAAGCACGGAGATTAAAGGTGATTGACAAGACCATTAATGAATGGCAAAACAAAATTTTTTACCGGGATCTCCACATTATTAATAATAACAGGATGAAGTGAAGGATTTACGTCCATTGGCAACATTGGTAAAAGGGACCTGCTTATTAAACGAGCCGATGGCCCGTCATACCTCATATGGAATTGGCGGACCGGCGGCGGCTTACGTTAGACCCGCGGACCGCGAAGATCTGGCTTCCGTGCTCAACTTTGCGAATGAAAACCAGGTCCCCGTCTATTTCGCCGGTTCCGGATCAAATCTGCTGATCGCCGACCGCGGCGTCGATGGAATTATTATCGCGCTGAATAAAACGTTTACCGGCCTGAGATTTGACGGTAACCGGGTGTATGCCGAAGCCGGGGTGAAACTTGACCATTTGGTGAAGATGACAATAAAACGGAACCTGTCCGGATTGGAGAACCTGATCGGAATACCGGGGACATTAGGGGGAGCGCTGATTATGAATGCCGGCGCTTTCGGTAGCGAAATATCCGACTGCCTGTCCAAAGTACATTTAATAAACAGGCAGGGACAGGAAACGATAATACCTGCTGAAGATATCAACTTCGGGTACCGGTCTTCTTCCTTCCCGCCGGATGAAATTATCGTTGCCGCCGAATTCGAATTGGTAAACGGTTCACCGGAGGAAATAAAGAACAAACAGGAACGGGCCAGCTCCGGACGCAAGGCCTCCCAACCTTTGCGGTTCCGGTCCGCCGGCAGTGTGTTTAAAAATCCCCGACCCGACTTGGCTGCCGGATATTTAATCGACAAAGCCGGATTAAAGGGAACGCGAATCGGCGACGCGGAGATTTCCGCGAAACACGCCAATTTTTTCATCAATCATGGACACGCAACCGCAAACGATATGGTGCAATTAATCAAACTGGCCCGGACCAAGGTGTTCGAAAAATTTAACATCAAATTGGAACTGGAAATAAAAACACTGGGATTTGAATCGGAAATATTTAGCTCATGAAAAAGAAAAACAATAACAAACAGCGGTGGATTATCGGGAGCGTATTGGTGCCCTTCATTATCGGGTTGATCTGGACCGCTTTCAAATGGGCTGACTATAATTCCTATTTGTCGATAAATCAAATCAGGATACAGGGGGCGTCTATCATTGAACCAAGGGAGTATCTTGATTTGCTGGGCGATATTACGGATACCCCCATCGCTCAGATCAAGCTGGATGAGATACGTTCAACCATGGCGGCTCATCCTTATGTGCGGGCCATACGCGTAAGCCGTCATTATCCCAACACCATTAAAATAGAGCTGGTTGAAAGGAAACCCGTGGCAATGGTCAATATACCTCCCATGGTACTGATCGATGAGGAAGGAGTTATTTTACCGGAAACGGATAAGACTCTCAATTTCCAGCTTCCCTGTCTTTCCAATTTTAATCCGGCAAAACAACTCTATCCGGTCGGGAAACACGCTTTATCCCAAAAAGTAATCGAGGCCACAAAGATCGTGTCCCACATCCGGCGGGAATACCCGACATTATACCGCAATTTGTCTGAAGTACGTCTGAACCATCGGGACGAATACGAATTGATTTTATCCGAAGAACCGACCCGTATTGTTCTGGGATCCGATGATATATGGAATAAGCTATTGATATTAAAGGAATTCGAAAAATCGATAACACCGCTGAGAAAATTAACCGATTATACATATCTGGACTTGCGTTACGAAAATCAGGTAATCGCCCGGGAAAGACACGTATGAAGAACCTGAATTTAAGCCAGGACAAAAATATCCGCGTCGGCATAGACGTGGGAAGCGACAAGATCGTTTGCGCCATCGGCGAAGTAATACCACAATCGAAAGAAGTAAAACTCCTGGGGATTGGTCTGGCAAAATCAACCGGCATAAAACACGGTTCCATCATCCATCGCGATAAAGTGATCGAAGAAATCGAAAAAGCGATAGCCGAAGCGGAGACAATGGCTGACACAAAAGTAAATCGCGCTATCCTCTCGATTTCCGGCGATCATATTCGCGGGATTAATACCCAGGGAGCCATTGCCATCCAAAAAAACCGGCATTCCACATTACCGGTCGAACAGGATATTCGCAAGGAAGATGTCCAAAAAGTTCTGGAACTGGCAAAAGCCATCTCTTTCCCTGTTGATCGTGATATTTTGCACGTATTGCCCCAGGAATACGTGATTGACACCATGACCGGCATTAAAAACCCGGTGGGAATGTCCGGAAGACGACTGGAAGCCCGGGTACACCTGGTAACCGTTGCCACCTCGGCCGCTTCCAATTTAACAAGTTGCGCCGAGGAACTGGGAATCGTGGTTGACGGATTGGTTTTCCAGGGTCTGGCATCGTCTTTATCCGCACTCGATAAGGATGAGAAGGAATTGGGCGTAGCCCTGGTCGATATCGGCGGCGGGACGACGGAAATCACGGTCTATCATGAAGAAGGAATACGTCACACCGGGGTAATACCGATTGGCGCCAGCAGCATTACCAACGATATCGCGGTAATGCTCCAGATCGGAACCGAGGATGCGGAAAAAATCAAGTTGAAATATGCTTCCGCCAAGGCATCCATGGCATCGCCCGAGTTGGATTTCGAACTGCCGGTGAAAAACGGTGGCATTTCCCGCCAGGTTTCCGAACATGAATTGTCCCGTTATGTGGAAGCGCGGATGGTGGAGATCCTCCAGCTCGTGGCGCGTGAAATATCAAGGGCGGATATTCGTGAAAAACTTACGTACGGTATCGTTTTAACCGGTGGTGGCGCCCAACTGAAGAATTTAACCGGTTTGGCGGAAGAAGTGTTAAAAATGCGCGTCAGGATCGGAAAGCCCAAAGGAATCAGCGGTGTGGTTGAAGTCGCAAACAGTCCCCTTTACGCCGCCGCGCTCGGACTGCTACAGTGGTCTTTACACCAGGAAGAGATGAGCATTATGGTCCGATCGGAATTTTCAGCCAGAACGTTGGTAACAAGAATTGCCACCTGGTTCAAAGATTTTTTCTAAACCATTATAGAAGCAATAAAAAACTAAAAAACAAGGAGATGGGATATGTTATTTGAGTTCGATAGTCTTGCAGAGCAGAAAGCTAAACTTAAAGTAGTGGGTGTCGGTGGAGCCGGTGGAAATGCCGTTAACCGGATGATCACGGCCGGCATGGAAGGGGTTGATTTTATCGTTATCAATACCGACGCGCAGGATCTCGATAATAACGCGGCCGAGCACAAGATCCAGATCGGAAAAAATTTGACCAAGGGCCTGGGAGCAGGTGCTAAATCGGAAGTCGGCCGGGAAGCCGTTGAAGCCGACCGGGAAGCTGTCCAGACGATGCTTGAGGGCTCAGACATGGCCTTCATCACCGCCGGGATGGGAGGCGGCACGGGAACGGGAGCCGCGCCGGTAATCGCGCAGATTTCGCGCGAATTGGGAATCCTTACCGTGGGTATCGTAACCCTGCCTTTTAACTTTGAAGGTCCCAAGCGGATGAACCGGGCTTTGTCCGGTATTTCGGAACTACGAAAAGCCTGCGACACATTGATTGTAATTCCCAACCAAAAACTCATGTCCATTGTGGATAAAAACACCACCTTAACGGAGGCGTTTCAGCTGGCGGATTCCATTTTGCATCAGGCGGCCAAAGGCATATCGGATCTTATCAACGTGCATGGCATGATCAACCTCGATTTCGCCGATGTCGAAACCGTAACCAGGAACATGGGCGAAGCCATTATGGGCACCGGGATTGCTACCGGTGAGGAACGGGCCGTACTGGCGGCACAACAAGCCATCTCCAGTCCGTTACTGGATAACGCCAGCATCAGCGGCGCCCAGGGTGTGTTGGTGAATATTACCGGTGGTCCGAACCTGACCCTACATGAAATCGATGAAGCAACTTCCATTATTTTCGAGGAAGCAGGTAACGATGCCAATATTATCTTCGGTGCTGTGATTGATCCGCAAATGGAAGAGGAAATATCGGTTACCGTAATCGCGACCGGATTTAACCAAGTCATGCCGGTGGAAACTCACGACCATTCCTCGGATGTAGTACAGACAAAGCGTCCCGCCGACACGCGCATTTTGGCGGAACAACTGAATATGCCGTTACATAATCAAAAGGTTGATGATAGAGAAGACACTGAACCGATAAGAAAAACCAAACCATCCAAATTCTTTTTTGATGATACAAACCCGGTAATCTATGGTAAGGATTTGGAAATCCCCGCCTTCATTCGTCGTCAGCATGAATGATGAATAAACGTATAGTTGGAGACAGTTGAAAAGTGAAAAACCCCTTCTTTTTGAGAAGGGGTTTTTTTTCGAATAATTAACGGAGATGTAAATTCAATCCGGTCGGATCAAATCCTTTTCCCGGCGGCACGCATTTCGTGCACCACCTTCCGGATACCTTTTTTATCAATAATACGCATGCCCTTGGCTGACACTGTCAGCGTGATATAACGATTCTCATCAGGCAGCCAAAATCGTTTGCGCTGTAAATTCACATTAAACCGACGCCGGGTTTTATTGTGAGCATGACTAACGTTATTACCAAACATCGGTTTTTTGCCGGTGACATCACAAATTCTACTCATATTGTCCTCGAAAGAATAATTTTTCCATTTATTTCGTTAATAACTACTTTTATATAAACCCTTTTAGGGTCGCGAATTTACGTCGATTGTTAATACTGACAAACGAAAAGCTTCGGCAAATTTCACATATGTTCAAAATACGAGCTTCCGGAAAATCATCGGATTGGACATTTCCGGAGAGAAGGTTAAAAACGAACGGAAAATATTTTTCATTAATTTATTTCCGTATTTCGTACACGTCAGGATCATAACTAAATTTTATAATACAGATTTTGTTATATTAATAATATAGATTATTTCGATTCCATTTCCTTTTGTCCCTCAATAAACCTATATTTTATATGAAAGTAGCATTACAATAACAGTCGGCAGCTAATTTTCCGCATAAGGTAATTAGAGATACACATAGAGGATATGTTTCATTTCTGCTGGCGAGAGCATAATAACGAAGGAGAAAACATGAGGAACAGGACGTTAGGATTAGGCATAATTGCGACGATCGTAATCATCCTAAACGTTGGGTGTGAGGATAAAAAGGCCGTTAGTTTTGTCGATGACAATTGGTCGGATGCAAATTTGGTTCGTGGGGGATTACTCTATGATAAATGGTGGAAAATTAATAGCGTGGCTGAACCGACGAGTAATTTTGACCCGATCTGGTCTTCCCAAACCACTAACAGCAGGTCCGGAAGCGCCACTTGGCGTTGTAAAGAATGTCACGGATGGGACTATATCGGAAAGAATGGTCGTTATTCATCCGGGAGTCACTATACCGGATTCGAAGGAGTATGGGAGGCCCGTTTAAAAGATAAAGCTGATGTGTTTGACGCAATAAAGGATGATGGTGGAAATCATGATCTGTCGGCAGAACTATCCGATAACGATGTACTCGATTTAACCAAATTCATCCTGGATGGATTGGTTGACATAACCCTGTATGTTGATGCAAATGGTGTCGCGCTTGGCGATACAACCAATGGAAAATCGTTGTATGAGTCGGCTTGCGCATCTTGTCACGGTTCGGATGGCAACTCGCTCGATTTCAAGAGCGATGATGGTATTCAGGGTGTAGGTTGGGCCGCGAATGACAATCCGCAGGAAATATTGCATAAGATCCGTTGGGGACATCCGGGGTCTGACCCGGAAATGCCCAGCATGGTTGAAAAAGGGAAATCCGACCAGGATTGTGCGGATATCCTTGCTTATTCGCAAAAATTGCCACAGTAACTTCCATGCTGTTTTGCAATATCGAAGATTGATTTAAATCGTATTTAATAAATCGATTGCTAAACGCGAAAGGGTGGGGAAATCCCCACCCTTTCTCATTTTCTACGCGGACCGGTTTTCTTTAATGTCCCTCACGAAGCTCTTTTGCCTTATATTTAATCTCCGTCAGGTCCTGTACCATTTCACTCCAACCATACCACAAGGCGTAGTCGGGATTTGCGTGGAACGTCCCTTGAAAAAGCCGCATTCTGTGTTTCAAATGCATTAAAAACAACCTTTGCTCGATTGGGGTCGGAGCATCACTAAAAGCTAACAGATCCGGGAACGGATAGGCATATTCTTTCGGTTTTTCCAGAATACCGTCCTTATACAGTCCGGCAACCACCCGGATGGCTTCCGCTAGAAGTTTGTCACCGCGACGAATAATATCATCGCCTTTCGCCAACTCCGCACGAGCGAAATTTTCCGAATGACATTGACTGCAGACTTCGATCATTTTCGCGCGTTCCTTATCAAATCCTTCGGCGCTCAGACGGGCCACCTGCGCCTTGTCAACAATATCCAACCGGGCAGTCGGATTTCCATCAGGATCCAACACGCCCAAAGCCTGCAAAATCGTTACCCTGTTTGCCCACCATTCTTCATCTTCTCCGGGATAAGGAGCCAATCCATTCGTACGGACCGCCAAAAAGCCCCATGCGGTTCTGACCTCGTGATCACCTTTCGGCATATGACAGGTCTGACAGGTAGGTGCGGAAGCGCTTTCCGGCAACGTTCCGTTTTGTTTTAGCAGGAATCGCACACCGTGCTTGGACGAAGAATACATCTCCCACTGAGGATGGTCAAATCCCATATGACAGGTTTGGCACGCCTGTGGTTGTTGCGCTTCAATTTTCGAAAAGGTGTGCCTGGTATGACAGGCATCGCAGGATGCGATTCCGAACCGTTGACCATCGGCCTTTAATTGCTCTATCTCTTCTACCGATTTGAGCCCGATTTTATGGCAACCACCGCAACCTTTCATTCCCTCAATAAGAGCCATCGGTTTCCAATGCGTGGTCGGCATGGCCTTCATTGCGGCCCAGGCAAAGGCATGTTTCCCGGCCGTGTACTGCCTCACCTGCTCTTCATGACAATCGTTACATGTTTCCGGAGTAGGAATAGCGGCTTTCGCGGCATCTTTCATGGTGGTATGCTCTTCACCATGGCAAGTCTCACATCCCACATCTTCCACGAAATGTTTGCTCAACTTCCAGTCGTTTACGATTCCCGGCGTCACTTCGTTATGGCATTGAACACAATCCGCGGCCCAACCTATCCCAACGAACATGATACCAATCAGGATTAACATTTGTTTGATCTGTTTCATGTCATTTCCCTTTCTCCTTATTCCCCCACTGGTTAGTATAGTGTCTTTAGAGTATCATATAAGAAATAACCTTGGTAAGGAAAGGTATTGGGTCGAACAATTGCGATGCAATTGCAAAATGACCGGGAAAATCGCCCGCGTTGATACCGGTAGCGCTTTTTTTGAACTATTCGTATAAAAGCTGGCCTGTATTTAGGATTTATCCTTTGATTGCTTTTTCTCGATATCTTTAATCTTCAGGTACAAGGCAAGCGCCAAAAAGGTGATAATTAAGGAAGAAATAAACAATCCTTTGCGTCGGAAATCAAACTCTTCCAGGGCTTTCTTGCCACCTGTAATTGCCGCCTGAGTAGCCTCGAATCCAGGTTTCGCGATTTCCTCAACGTAATCCTTGTTAAAACTGTGAATACTTGTTCTGGTTTGAATCAAAACCTTATGGGCTTCTTCCAAGGGAAATAGAAGATCGGAGACTTCCATCCCTTTCTGATCAGCTTTTTCAACAAAGGTATTTGCGATCGCGATTTGTCCTTTCAAACTATCAAGCAAGGTGTAGAACTGATCTGCCATAATTTTGGCTTCTCCCCCCTTGTCCCGATGACATTGAACACAAACCGACCCGTGATCCCAGTTTAAAAATTCGTCAGTCGGTTTCAATATGCCATGATTACCATGGCATGCTTCGCACTGCCCAAAACCGCGCTTAACAAAAATCGGTTTCAGGTGACTTTCCTGAAATAATTTGTCATTATTGACATGGCAAGTCCCGCAAATATCCGATATATGGGAAACATCGGGAGGAATCGCGCCATGGTTACCATGACAATCATTACAAGCCGGGGCGCCGGTATCGCTATTATCCAGTAAAGCTTCCCCATGGACGGACTTTCGATATTTATAATATTGATCGGTGGGAATTCCGAATTCAGCCATGTATTCGGAATCACTGTGGCAATTAGAACAGGTCGAGGGTACATTCATGTCATAAACAGGCGAACGCGGATCATCCACGGGAAGAATACCGTGAACACCGTGGCAGTCCGTGCAAATCGCCACCTTTTCATTTCCACGTTTTAATTCCATTCCATGTTTACTGGTCCAGTACTGTTTCACCTGGTCGGTTCTGATGGCCGTCGAATATTGCCTCATAAAACGCGGGTCACTATGACAGCTTCCGCACATTACAATCTCGTCTGTCCGGGAGACCTCACCGCCGAACGTATCATTTTCCCACATCGCTTCATCTTCATCGTCAAACGCTTCCGGATTTCCACCGTGACAATCGGCGCAACTCAAACCACGCTTCAGATGAACGTCGTTTAATATGTCCGGAAATAATTTTTGTCCTTCTTCCTGTTCTTCATCCATCTCTTTATGACAACGAATGCAGGCATCTTCCTTGGGATTAGATTGTTCCGCCACAAGAAATCCCATAAAAATCAGGATCGCACCCAACAATTGTAAACTTTTCATACCAAATACCCCCAGATAGTCATCGCAATCATGTAGATGATTAATATTATTCCGAACCAATTCCAGAATTTTGAGCGTTCACCAACCTTGGCTTTTTTATCCAGTAACGGTACAAAAAACCAAATTAATCCTCCCACCATAAAGGTGAGGATACCCAGTAATTCCCCTTCGATAAACCAGACATGGGCAGGTAACAGCCTCAAGGTCTGATACATGAACATGAAATACCATTCGGGTTTGACACCAGGGGGAGCTGGTGCTAAGAAGTCCGCCTTTACACCTAATTCCCAGGGAAAGAAAACCGCCAGTAAAGCCACGACATTTAGAATGATCAACCAAGTCAGCACATCGCGGAGCGCGAAGTTCGGGAAAAAGGGCATATACCGACGGTCCTTTTCAGGTACTTTTTCCAATTCCGGAGGTATGCTCATACCCTGGACCTGAACCAAAACCAGGTGAATTCCCAGCAACACCGTGAACACGGCCGGAATAATGGCTACGTGAATTCCAAAGAATCTTGATAAAGTGGCTCCGCTGACCTCATCGCCCCCGCGCAGTAACCGCAGTAAAAAGTCACCAATACCGGGAATCGATCCGGCAATATCGGATCCGACTTTAGTCGCGAAAAACGCCAGTTCATTCCAGGGAAGCAAATATCCCGAGAATCCAAATCCCATCGCCAGGAACAAAAGCAACATTCCGGAAAACCAGGTGAGTTCACGTGGTTTTCGATAAGCTTTCGCGAAGAAAACCGTGAACATGTGAATGAAAACAAAGAAAATAAACAGGTTTGCCGACCAACTATGAATCTCCCGGATCAACCACCCGAATTCCACCTTGCTTACAATAAACCGGACGCTTTCAAAAGCAGTGGCTACTCCCGGTTGATAATAAAGTAATAGCAGGATTCCGGATACAACCTGGGTAATAAAAAGAAAGAGGGAAACTCCCCCTAAGTAATACCAAATAGTGCCGTAAAAAACCGGCACTTTTTTCTTTTTGGAAAATTCAACTATCTTATCCAGATATAATCGTTCGTTTAAACTCTCGTATATCCCCATTAGGTCATCTCCCCACGAGTGACGATTACTTTATCATTTTGTAAAACGACCTGGTATTGCGCTAACGGTTTGGGTGGTGGACCGGAAATGTTCCGACCCTCAATATCGTACAAACCATTATGGCAGGCACACCAAATCTGTTCCGTTTCCGATTTATATTGGACAGTGCAATCCAAATGTGTGCATGTGGCTGACAACGCATGGAAATCTCCGTTATGTTGTCTAAAAACAATAACCGGTCGCCGACCGAAACGAATAATCTTGGAAGAGTTGGGTGGAAATTCACCGATCACACCAGCTTCGACACTATCAACACTTATGTCCGCTACTTTTGGTGGAACCAAATATTTCCCGATCGGGTAAAGAACAGCGCCAATCCAGGCAAAAAAACCGGCGCCCAGAATCACATCTAAAAATTTTCGACGCGTTTGCTTTTTTGATGTGTTCACAATATCAGAATAATCTGAGTTCATTTGTATTCATATCTCCCTTAATTCAAAATTCAACAACAATCAATCAGGTGCAATTTAATAATTTCCCTTTCTAAAAAGGAAATCAATACCGCATAGCCCCGGTTATTCTTCCATATATTATCGGTGACTATGCCGCCATGGAACCGGACGTATCGGGAAATACTAAACATTTATTTGATATAAATATTTATAATTATATTACTTAAGCACTACTGAAAGATGTCCAGGGAAATCTCCGGATTAAATTATCACAAACAAAATGTAGATTTGGTTTATTAACTTCTATCAAATCAAAAGCCTTAAACAATGAAAAGAAAGCTGACCGTCCGACGCGCTCACAAAAGTGATATACACGCTTTGGTGAAACATAATATCGCCTTAGCCGCGGAAACCGAAGAACTCCATCTGGATGAAAAAATAGTTATTTCCGGGGTGGAAGCAGTCCTGAATGATCCCCGGAAGGGTATTTATCTCATCGCTGAAAGCGATGGTGAAATCGCCGGGCAACTCATGATTACGAACGAATGGTCCGATTGGAGAAACGGCTGTTTCTGGTGGATTCAATCCGTTTACGTACGGCCACAATTTCGAAAGCTGGGCGTTTACCGGGCGCTGTATCAATTTGTTAAAGAATTGGCCCAACAGGAAACTTCCGTGTGCGGTATACGGTTATATGTGGACAAAAACAATACTACCGCCCAAAAAGCCTATTTTAACCTGGGGATGAATGAATCACATTACCTGTTGTTCGAAGATAACCTGGATGGAACATAACCAATTACATATTGGCGACGTTAAAATAGAGTCCCCGGTCTTTTTAGCGCCCATGGCCGGCGTCACCGATTATTCTTTCCGAATATTATGCAAAGAACAGGGCGCCGGTGTTGTATACTCCGAATTCGTATCCGCCCACGGGATCATTCGTGAAAACGTTAAAACATTGAATATGATCAGGTTCGGAGCTTCCGAGCGTCCGATCGGGATACAGATTTTTGGTGATAATCCGGAGGTAATGGCCGCCGCCGCACAATACGTAGTGGAAAAATTCGACCCCGATATTTTGGATATTAATTACGGATGTCCCGTCCCTAAAGTTACCAGGAAAGGGGCCGGGTCGGCAGCCCTGCGAAACCTGGATCTCATGGAAGAAATAACCGCCGCGGTGGTCACAGCAATCCCGGGAACTCCGGTCACGGTAAAAATGCGGGCGGGTTGGGATTCCAAATCAATCGTCATTCCCGAAGCCGGCGTACGGTTGGAAAAAACCGGCGTAAAAGCCATCACGTTACACCCGCGCACAACCAAGCAGACATACCGGAAACAAGCCGACTGGTCCCTGATCAAATTATTAAAAGAATCCGTCTCAATCCCGGTAATAGGCAACGGCGATGTCATTCAGCCCCGGGACGCCTTACGAATGTTTGCCGAAACCGGCTGTGACGCTGTCATGATCGGACGCGCGGCCCTGGGCAATCCCTGGTTTTTTCGCGACGTGATGGCCCTGTTAAAAGGACAACCATTGCCTCCTCCACCCTCTTTGCGGGGAAAAATCTCCGCCTGTCAGAGACAGAGACATCTGGAACTGTTAATCGAATCACACGGTGAAAAAACGGGAATTAATCTCATGCGAAAACATTTTGGTTGGTATCTCAAGGGTTTTCCGGGAGCGGCATCCATTCGGAAGAGGTTGGTCACGGCCGTAAACTTAGACGCTATTAAGGAAGAATTGGATTCTCTTAAACACGGAAACGTGATAAGTGTCGGAGCGTAGCGAAGATCCCGACGGAGCGCAGTGGATGTCGGGAATGCGTGTCGGAGCGTAGCGACTGTCGGGAAAACGTGAAACGTGAATTTTGGTTCTTGGTTTTTGGTTCTTAACTCCTGGATATTTTCACTATCATCCCCCTCACCCGTAACTGATGGATCGTAAGAATCTCCCCTTCTTCTTGATCCCTTGATCCCACCCGTCGGAACTGGTAAATTTCGCCGCTTTTTTATGAAGATATTGACGATATTTATCCTTTAGGAGAGGTTTCATATG
This sequence comes from FCB group bacterium, assembly GCA_013152315.1. Taxonomy (GTDB): domain Bacteria; phylum Fidelibacterota; class Marinisomatia; order Marinisomatales; family JAADGP01; genus JAADGP01. The sequence continues at coordinate 21,373 of JAADGP010000094.1, read as the reverse complement.
CCAAATGCAATCGTACGTGTACCACGGGCCGTTAATGAACCGATCAAATCCTATCTTCCTGATTCACCGGAAAGAATCGCCTTAAAAGAAAAATTAAAAGCATTACGCACCCAAGAAATTGAAATCCCCTTAATCATTAACGGCAAAGAAATTTTTACCGGAAAAACCGCGACCTGCGTTATGCCGCATCGTCATCGGCATGTATTGGCAACGTATCATCAGGCAGGTGAACAGGAAGTGGCGATGGCGGTGGAATCGGGATTAAAGGCCTGGAAACAGTGGTCGACTACTCCGTGGGAAGCCCGGGTTGCAATCTTCAAGAAAATGGCTTCGCTGTTAGCGGGGCCTTATCGCTATCTGTTGAATGCCGCCACCATGTTGAATATGAGCAAGAATGCTTTCCAGGCTGAAATCGACTCCGCCTGCGAATTAATTGATTTCTTCAACTTCAATAGCTGGTATGCCCAGGGAATATATGAACAACAACCCTTGTATTCCCCCCCCGGCGTATGGAACCTGGTCGAACATCGCCCCCTGGAAGGATTCATTTTCGCCGTAACGCCTTTTAATTTTGTAAGCATCGCCGGGAATTTACCGACCGCTCCGGTACTGATGGGAAACGTGGCGCTGTGGAAACCGGCCTCAAGCGCCGTGTACCCAGCCTACTTTCTGATGAAACTATTCCATGAGGCCGGGTTACCCGATGGCGTAATTAATTTCATTCCCGGTCCCGGATCAAAAATCGGGCCGATCACCTTGACAAATGAACATTTCGCCGGGGTGCATTTTACCGGTTCAACCGCGACTTTTCAGAGCATGTGGCAAACGATCGGAAAACAAATCCAACACTACAAATCATATCCCCGCATCGTCGGCGAAACAGGCGGGAAGGATTTTTGCATTGCCCATGAATCGGCGGATATTGACGCCCTGGTTACCGCCATGGTCCGGGGCGCGTTTGAATACCAGGGACAGAAGTGCTCCGCCCTTTCACGGGCCTATATTCCCACCACAATCTGGGAAACCGTCCGTAGTAAATATCTCGAAGAAGTTTCAAGTATTAAGATGGGTGATGTTGAAGATTTTTCAAATTTCATGAACGCCGTAATCGACCATTCCGCGTTCAATTCCATTGTAAACTATATTAATTACGCCCAAAAATCCCCCGAAGCAGAAATCATTACCGGAGGAGGTTTTGATGATTCCGAGGGGTATTTCATTGAACCAACCACCATATTGACATCCAACCCCCGTTTCAGGACCATGGAAGAAGAAATATTCGGGCCGGTATTAACTGTCTTTCTCTACGATCCGGGGCAATGGCATGAAACTCTTAAACTGGTCGACAAGACTTCTCCCTACGGACTGACGGGGTGTGTGTTCGCCAACGACCGGCAGGCAATTATTGACGCGACGGCCGCCCTTACTCATGCGGCGGGCAATTTTTACATTAACGATAAACCGACGGGAGCCGTTGTGGGGCAACAGCCTTTCGGCGGCAGCCGGGCATCCGGAACAAATGACAAGGCCGGATCAATGTTTAACTTGCTTAGATGGGTATCGCAAAGAACCATCAAGGAAACGTTCGATCCTCCCAGAGATTATCGATATCCGTTCATGGCTGAAGAATGAACAAATTCATTGCTGATATATTATCCTTTCGTCAATCCTTCGGCTTTAGTTAAACGATGATAATATCGTAACTAAGGGATGCGGGATTGATTTCCGACCAATAATTATTTCACCAAACGTTTATTTTACAAGAAGGATTAATATGAAACGGAAACGTATCGTGATCATGGGCGCCGCAGGGCGCGACTTTCATAATTTCAATGTTTTGTATCGTAACGATAAAACCACCGAAATCGTGGCCTTCACGGCCGCACAAATACCGGATATTGACGGGCGGGCCTACCCCGCTGAATTGGCGGGTGAATTATATCCTGACGGCATACCGATCTATGCCGAATCCGAATTGGTCACGTTGATCAGGGAAAAACAGGTGGAAGAAGTCATTTTCGCCTATTCGGATATTTCCCATGAAACCGTGATGCACAAAGCTTCACGAGTAACGGCCGCCGGAGCACACTTTAAACTACTGGGCGGGGCGCCTACCATGCTTAAATCTACAAAACCGGTTATCGCTGTGTGCGCGGTCAGGACCGGTTGCGGAAAAAGCCAAACCACGCGAAAAGTCGCCAAGCTGTTAAAAGCTTCCGGCAAAAAGGTTGCGGTTATCCGACATCCCATGCCCTACGGCGATTTGGTAGCGCAAAAAGTTCAGCGTTTTGCCGAATTGGACGACCTTAAAAAATATAATTGCACAATCGAGGAAATGGAAGAATACGAACCGCATATCACGCGGGGAAACATCGTGTATGCCGGTGTGGATTACGAAGCTATATTGCGTGAAGCGGAAAAGGAAGCCGATATTATCTTGTGGGACGGCGGCAATAACGACATGCCTTTTTATGCCCCTGATCTTCTCATTGTCGTAACGGACCCTCACCGGCCCGGACATGAACTGACTTATCATCCCGGAGAGACAAACCTGTTGATGGCGGATGTGGTCATAATCAACAAGGTTGTTACGGCTGATATTGAATCCATTGATGAAGTTCGGTGGAACATCCGTGAAACGAACCCGAAAGCGTTGATCATAGAAGCCGCTTCGCCTATTACCGTTGATAATCCCACCCTCATCTCCGGTAAGCAGGCCCTGGTAATCGAAGACGGTCCGACGCTGACGCATGGCGAAATGCAATTCGGCGCCGGGATGCTGGCAGCCGAAAAATTCGGAGCGGAGGATGTGGTCGATCCGCGGCCCTATACCGTGGGCACAATTTCTGAAACGTTCGAAAAATATCCCGATATCGGCACCCTGTTACCGGCCATGGGTTATGGATCACAACAAATGCATGATCTCGAGCAAACCATTGCCAACACCGATTGTGAAGTGGTGATCATCGGAACGCCCATCGACCTTCGGCGCGTAATACATATCGAACAGCCGTCGGTGAGAGTCACCTACGACTTACAGGAAATCGGACAACCCACGTTGGATGAAGTACTGAAACCTTTCATCCGATAAATGCATTTCATCATTTTCACGATTATTTGGCGGAAGATACTACGATATCCTGAAACATGAGAAACACGGTGAACAAGGACCAACCTGAACCCGAATTGCGGACAAGGACAGTAATTATTGCTCTTGGTGGTAATGCCCTGTCCCCGCGCGGGGAATCCGGTACCATAGCACAGCAATTCGCGCATACGCGGGAAAGCCTGGAAGCCATCATGCATTTCGTGGAATCAGGGTACAATATTTGTCTGACCCACGGAAACGCTCCGCAGGTCGGGGATGAACTTTTGCGAATGGATCTGACCCATGAAATCGTTTCTCCTTTGCCTCTGGGAGTCTGTGTTGCCAGTACTCAGGGTACCATCGGCTACATGGTGCAGCAATCATTGCAAAACCGTCTTAAACACAAGAACATTGATCGCGAAGTGGTAACCCTTGTCACCCAGGTTGTTGTTGATCCCGACGATCCTTCCATTGCAAACCCGACGAAATTCATCGGGCACCCTTACCCCAAGGAGAAAGCGTCGGCTTTGGCAAAGCAATTCGGATGGAAAATAGCCGAACAGAATCCCGGTGAATGGCGCCGAGTCGTTCCCAGTCCGATTCCGCAATTCATCATGCACGGCGCCAGCGTTCGCGCCCTGGTGGATCGGGGAACCATCGTATTGGCTGCCGGCGGAGGAGGAATTCCGGTGTACTATGACGAACATGGAAATCTGGAAGGATTGGATGCCGTCATCGATAAGGATTACGCCGCCGCCCTGATGGGGAGAATCATTCGCGCCCATGAACTATGGATAATTACCGATGTAGATTGCGTATATTTGAACTACAATCAACCGAACCAAAAAGCTATTTTCCGGATGACATCAGAGGAAGCGAAATCATATTTATCCGAGGGACATTTTCAAAAAGGAAGCATGGCCCCGAAAATCGAAGCTGCTATTTATTTCCTCCGGCATTACGGAGAAAGAGTGATTATAACTTCGATACCAAAAGTGAAAGCCGCGCTCGCAGGAGAAGCGGGAACGAGGATCGTTAAGGGAAACTCATAAACCATGATTTCAATCCATACTTTTATTATAATATAAGGAGAAGACTTTGAAGATACATGAATACCAGGCAAAAGAACTATTCCGGGCCTATGGTGTCGCCATACCGGAAGGATATCCCGCTTTCAGTGTTGAGGAAGCACTGGAGGCCTATGACAAATTGAAATCAAAGACCGTCGTTGTCAAGGCTCAAATCCATGCCGGCGGTCGGGGAAAAGGCGGAGGCGTTAAACTGGCGCATAGCAGGGACGAGGTGCGCGAGGTAGCCCAATCAATGTTGGGAATGCGCCTGGTAACTCACCAGACCGGTCCGAAGGGTAAAATCGTCCAGCGTTTGCTTATCGAATCGGGAATTAATATTCGTCGGGAATTATACGCCGGGATCGTACTGGACAGGACTGTTGGTAAATACGTATTTATGGTTTCCACCGAAGGTGGCGTCGAAATCGAGAAAGTCGCCGCCGAGGCCCCGGAAAGGATCATAAAGGAATGGATTGACCCATCAACCGGTTTACTCCCCTTCCAGGCCAGGAAATTGGCTTTTGCATTGGAGCTTGAGGGAGAACAAGTAAAACATGCCGTAAAAATATTCATGGCCCTCTGGTCGGTTTTTCAGGCCAAGGATTGCTCTCTCATAGAAATAAACCCCCTGGTGGTTACGGATGATAACCACGTGTTGGCGCTGGACGCAAAAATCAACTTCGACGACAATGGGCTGTTTCGTCATAAGGAGGTGCTGGACTTGCGGGACATTTCGGAAGAAAATCCGGCGGAAGTCGAAGCCAGCAAGTACAAACTCAACTACATTAAATTGGATGGCAATGTCGGCTGCATGGTAAACGGTGCCGGTCTGGCAATGGCCACGATGGATATCATTAAGTTGTACGGCGGCGAACCGGCAAATTTTCTCGACGTGGGCGGCGTAGCCAATCCGGAATCGGTCGCCGACGGATTCAAAATTATCTTGTCCGACCCGAACGTGAAATCCATCCTGATCAACATCTTCGGAGGGATTGTCCGCTGTGACCGCGTAGCCCAGGGAGTCATCAAAGCCATGCAAACCGTGGCCGTGGAAGAACCGGTGATTATTCGTTTGGAAGGCACCAACGCCAAGGAAGCCGCTGATCTACTGAATAATTCACCGTTGGATTTCATCGTATCGACCAGTTTCAAAGATGCAGCGCAAAAGGCCGTAAAGGCAGCAGTAACGGAGGCAAAATGAGCATTTTAGTGAATAATGACACGCGCTTGATTATTCAGGGCATAACGGGACAAGAGGGTTCCTTTCATGGCCGGCAAATGATTGAATATGGCACCCATGTCGTCGGGGGCGTCACGCCCGGTAAGGGGGGTCAAACACACCTGGGAGTCCCGGTATTCAATACCGTAGCCGACGCGATCGATCAGACGAATGCCAACACGTCGATAATTTTCGTACCGCCGGCTTTCGCCGCCGATGCGATTATGGAAGCGGCGGATGCCGGTATCCAATTAATTATTTGTATTACCGAAGGTATTCCGATCAAAGACATGGTGACGGTAAATAACTATTTAAAAAATAAATCCACCCGTTTGGTGGGACCGAATTGTCCGGGTGTAATCACCCCCGGCCAGGCAAAAGTCGGAATCATGCCCGGATTCATACATACTCCCGGTACGGTGGCAATTATGTCCCGATCAGGCACCTTAACGTATGAGGCCGTTCATCAGATCAGCGCCTTTGGGTTGGGACAATCGACTTCCATCGGAATCGGCGGTGATCCGATTATCGGCACCACCTTTATCGATCTTCTGGAACTGTTCGCCGCGGATGACGAAACCGAGGGCATCGTGATGATCGGGGAAATCGGCGGAACCGCGGAAGAAGAATCGGCGCAATGGGTGATTGACCACAACTTTACGAAACCAATCGTCGCTTTCATTGCCGGCCAAACAGCCCCGCCCGGACGTCGGATGGGACACGCCGGAGCGATTATCGCCGGTGGCAAAGGAACCGCGGCGGAAAAAATGGCGGTCTTGAAAAACGCCAATATCCGGGTAGTAACCAACCCGGCTGATATTGGTCAGACCATGGCGGAAGCACTTAAATCAAATTCTTAATTTTCAAAAGTACAGAGGTATATGACTATGGGAAACCGAACGCTTGCGATTATTAAACCTGATGCTATAAAAAATGGCTATACCGGATTAATTTATGATCGTATTATTAAAGCAGGTTTTACAATTTTAGGAGCACGACTGTTAAAAATGACCAAAGCCCAGGCTGAAGGATTTTACGCCATCCACCGTGGTAAACCTTTTTATGAGGAACTGACCACCTTCATGTCTTCAGCGCCCTGCATGGTATTGGCGCTCGAAAAGGAACAGGCGGTTTCCGCCTGGCGTGAAACCATCGGTGCGACCAACCCCGCCGATGCCGCCGAAGGTACAATCCGCAAAGATTTTGCCACCAGCCTGGGGGAAAATGCCGTTCATGGCTCCGACAGCGATGAAAATGCGATCAAGGAGATTGCTTTCTTCTTTTCCGAAGCGGAATTGATTGCAAACGAGTAAAGTACAAATTCGAATTGCATTTTTCATCCCTACCGACCAAATTCCATTGGCTTAAGTGCATAAAAAAACAACTATTCTTACAATGAAATACCGTTTTCTCATAATTTTACCCTTATTCCTCCTGTTCATCTATAGCTGCGGCCAAAAAGAAGGAGAAGGTTATGTGGGTAAGGCATACCAGATAATTGCCGAATTGCCGGACGAAGGTGACGATTTCGATTTTGTCTGGGAAATTACGGATCAACCGGATGCCAGCCTCCTCAGCGTCCACGACCTGGAATTTTCCGGGGATAGTTCCGAGGTTACGTTCATTCCGGACGCGGAGGGTAAGTATACCTTCCAGGTAAGTATATTTCAATATGGCGATGAGCTCTCTACGCAATCCTTTACCTTCAATATTCTCCCCGGTGAAGAAAACACCGAGGAATCGTATGCCGGCGAAAAGGAACGCTCCGGTGAAGACACTCTTGCCGGGAAAGTGCCCGTCGCCGGCGAAGAAGAATGGCTGAATGAAGAAATTGAGGAAGATACCGAGCCACTTTCGGAATCCGTAACGATTGAAACACCAAAGCCGGCTGTTAAAACCATTACCGAAGAGGCGGCTGCCAAAGCAACCAAACCGGTTGTTAAATCCAAACCGGTTCCGAAAAAGCCTGTTCCCGGAGCATCGATTCCCTATGATAAAAACCGGTTTACCATTCAAGTGGCGGCAAAAAAGACCCTGAAGGATGCCGAAGTCGTTGCCGCCGAATTAATCGAAGCCGGTTTCGACGCGTATATTCAAAAAGCCTATTTTAAAGAAACGGACGACCTGTGGTATCGGGTCAGGGTCGGAAGTTATGAAAACCGTGAAACGGCGGCTGCGGTGGCTAAGGCAATCGCAAAATTCCGGAACGCGCCTACCTGGGTTGACTTTGTCCGCCTTGAAAACCAAACAAAAACCAACCGTTAAACTTAGAGGTAAATAACATGGGACCTATGAAACTCTATTTTGATGTGCGGGATATATTCCGCGCACCACGGCTCGCTCTGAGTGGTAAAAAAATCTGGATCTTTTTAATAGGAAACATTATCGGCTTCGCGGTTTACTGGGTTTTATCGTACCTGGCGTTAGGATTTTCCGGAGTCGGTTTTAGCGAAGCCTGGGGACGATACGGTCTGTATCCTTATCTGGTCTGTGAACCCCTGAGTTGGTTCGGATATATTGTTTATTGGGTAGGGATCATTTTTTGGTTTTTCACGCTTAACCTGTCCTGCACGGCAGTGGCCCGGGTGACCTATAAACAACTCAAGGGCGATGAGTTTTATTCGTCCAAAGATGCCTGGGAATATTTAAAGAAACATTGGCATCCGGTTATTTTCACTTCCGTGTCAATTCTACTGATTGTCATCTTTTTTGTAATTATGGCCGCCGTATTTGCTTTGTTCGGGAATATTCCCTACCTTGGTGAATTCCTGTTCGCCCTGCCGTATCTCTTATACTTTTTCGGCTCCGTGTTTACGGTTTACACGGGTATCGTCTTGTTAATCTCTTTCATTTACACACCGGCAATCGTCGCCGCCTATGAAGAAGACACCATGGGCACCGTTTTCCAGAGCTATTCCATCACCTGGTCTCAACCCTGGCGAATCATTCTCTATCACGTCCTGTTGCTGCCTTTGGCCTATTTGGGAATCCAGGTTTTCAAACTATTCTGGATCGGCGCTTTCAAACTAATCAACATCGTTTTCGGTCTGGAATGGATACATAATATGTTCGGGTTAGACTGGTTAACGGGAGCAAAGCTGGCGAAGATCACGAGTTGGGCGGCTTCCGTAATCAATCCCCGTTCCTTGTGCGATTCGGTTACTTTTTTCGGATATTCCTGTAATGAATTATTCGGGCATGCTTTTCCGAGTTCCGTACCGGTTACCACTGCCAGTCTTAACGGAACCGAAATAGCGGCGGGAGTCATTATTGCGATATTCTTATTCCTGTTGTTGATGTCGGTAGTCTCCTACGGATTATCAATTTTATCCGTAGGTGAAACACTTATGTTTGTAATCTTTAAGAAACGTTCCGATGATGATAATCTATTGGAACGCAAAGATGAAGAGGAACTGGCGGAAGAGGAAGAAGAGGACGAAGACGGATCTTCGGACGAGGATGATTCCGAAAAAGAAACAGCGGATGATAACGATTCCGATGATAGCGAAAAAAATAATAACGGCGACGAAAACGCTGCTTCTTCTGATACGAACTAAAGCGTAAATTTATATCAAAAATAGCGCGGATAGATCTTCTATTTGTGCTTGTATAAACTGAGATAAAGCGGTACTTTTCCGGGCTAAAAATGAAGCTGTTACGTTCCGAATTAGCAGGGGGAATCCAGCATAAGCTCTTTGACATTCCAACGGACTCCCCTGTGCTGGATGGTCTCAATTTCTATAAGGATTCGATCCGGTGTGAAATCACTTCCGAGCCCATTCCGGATGGGTTCAAATTAATAGGAATAATTTCAATACCGTTTATAGAAATTTGTGACCGCTGTTTGGAAGATTACCGGCGGGCTTGTAACGCTGAATTCGAATTATGGCTTACCGCGAACGATCAGCTTATCAGCGCAACCGAAGCAGACATTATCTGGTTTCCCTATACGATGGAGGAAATCGATCTTAATCCTGTTTTTCATGATTTGGTTGCTTTGGAAGAACCTATGAAAAAATTGTGCAAAGAAGATTGCCAGGGGCTTTGTCCTCACTGTGGTATCAATAAAAATAAGCATACCTGTACTTGCGAGACCCGCCAAGGCGCTAATCCTTGGGGAGCTCTTGAAAAATTAATCAGATGACGATTTTATCGGTATTAAAGACTTTAAGGAGCATTAATGGCATTACCTAAGAAACGACAATCTAAAGCCCGTAGCAGGAAACGCCGGACACACTATAAAGCAGCCACAGTGGCATATATGACATGTCCTCAATGTGGGCAGACCAAGATGCCCCATCGTGCCTGCCCTAATTGCGGTTATTATCGCGGTCGCCCAGTCATTTCCCCGACGGAGTCATAACTCTATAATGATATTAGCCCTGGATGCCATGGGGGGTGATTTTGCCCCGGAGGCAATCGTTCAGGGAGCGTTGCAAGCGCTTTCAGAGACGCCCGACAGTGTTAAATTGATTCTTGTCGGAGACGAGCAGGCTATTGACAAGGAATTGCCGCATCCGATCCCTGACCGTTTATCCATATTTCCCACAACCCAGGTTGTTAGTATGAGCGACCGGGCTTCAAAAGTAATCAAAACAAAGCCCGATTCATCCCTGGTGCGGGGAATAAAGCTCGTAAAGGAAGGCCAGGCCGACGGTTTTATCAGTGCCGGCAATACCGGCGCCATGCTTGCCGCTTCCCTCCTGCTTCTTGGGCGTATCCCTAACGTTCACCGACCGGCGTTAAGCGTTTATATTCCCACCAATACCCGTGGTAAGATTCTGTGTGACGTCGGCGCCAATCCAGACGCCAAGCCCCTCCACTTATTGCAATTTGCCATCATGGCGGCGCATTACCTCGAACACGTGGAAGGATGTAAAAATCCACGGATCGGGCTCATCAATATTGGCGAAGAACCCAATAAGGGCAGCGAACTGTATCAGGAAACCCACCAACTCCTAAAGGCGGAGCTCCCCAACTTCATCGGCAATATCGAAGGCCGACACCTTTTGGACAGCCCGGCCGATGTTCTTGTTTGTGATGGTTTCGTGGGTAACACGCTGTTAAAATTCGGCGAAAGCTGGATCAGTATATTTGAATCGGAAATAAAGGACAAAATCCGGAAAAAACTTTTTTACCAATTGGGAGCCCTGATCCTCAAACCGGTTTTCAGGGAAATACGGAAAAAATTTGATTATGAAGAACACGGGGGAACGCCTCTGTTAGGAGTAAACGGTGTTTCTATCGTTGCCCACGGAAGCTCCGGCCCCAAGTCGATAAAAAATTCCATCCAAGTTGCAATCAAATGCATTGATTTTAATTTAATTGAAGACACAAGAATAGGATTAGCCGAACATATAGGAGCCAACCGGTGAAAGCAACCATCACAGCATCCGCGCGTTATTTACCAGAACGGATTTTGACGAATTCCGACTTAGAGAAAATGGTTGACACTTCCGACGAGTGGATTCGTACCCGTACAGGAATTGTTACACGACACATTGTTGCCGAAGGGCAAGCATCATCTCACATGGCGACCCACGTTGCCAATACCTTATTGGAACGCTCCGGGAGCGATCCGGATGAAATCGAAGTGATTATCGTCGCCACGGTTACCCCGGATATGTTATTCCCGGCCACCGCCGCGTTGGTTCAGAACAATATCGGCGCCACCAACGCCTGGGGATTCGATCTCTCGGGGGCCTGTACCGGCTTTTTATACGCCCTGGAAACCGGGTCAAGACTGATCCAATCCGGTGGCTATAAAAAAGTCATGGTTATTGGTGTCGACACCATGAGTTCAATCCTTGACTTTACCGACCGCAATACCTGCGTTCTTTTCGGGGACGGCGCCGGCGGGGTACTATTGGAACCATCTGAAAATTCATACGGATTCATCGATTCCATTTTGCATACTGATGGATCGGGGGGAGCATATTTACTCATGCCCGGCGGTGGCAGCCTTCATCCACCTACCCACGAAACCGTGGATAAACGTATGCACTACATCAGGCAGGATGGGAAAATCGTTTTCAAGTTCGCCGTTAAAGGCATGGCGGAAGTCTGCGCCGATATTCTGGAACGGAATGGAATTTCCGGAAAAGAAATAAAATTATTTATCCCTCACCAGGCTAATAAGCGGATCATAGACGCGGCCGCTAAAAGATGTGGTCTTACCGATGATCAAGTCTTGATTAATATTAATAAATACGGCAACACAACCGCGGCCACGATTCCTATTGGTTTAGACGAAGCCGTAGAAGAAAAACGTCTAAAAACCGGGGACTTACTGCTCTTGGCGGCCTTCGGCGCCGGATTCACCTGGGGCAGCATGCTGTTTCGTTGGGGGTTTGACAGTTGAGTTTAGCTTTCCTTTTCCCGGGTCAGGCTTCCCAAAAAGTTGGAATGGGAGTCGACCTGTATTCTGAAACCGAGTTGGGGAAACACTATTTCAACCGGGCCAACGAAATCATGGGATATAACCTCCGGGACATCATCTTTAATGGTCCGGAGGAAGAGTTAAAGCAAACCCGGAACACACAACCTGCCATTTATATCGTGAGTGTGATAATCGGTCAACTTCTGCTGGAAAAAGGAGTGACTCCCGCGGCCGCGGCCGGACATAGTTTGGGGGAATACTCAGCCCTGACAATCGCCGGAGCCTTCGACTATGAGACCGGTCTGACCCTGGTAAAACTTCGGGCCGAAAGCATGCAACAGGCCGGAGAGATTAATCCGGGAACCATGGCGGCAATCATCGGATTGAATGATGATCAGGTAACACAACTTTGTTCGGAAGATTACGATGGAGGAGTCGTGGTGGCGGCCAATTACAATGCCCCCGGACAGGTGGTAATCTCCGGGGAAACCAAGGCTGTTCACGAAGCGATGAACCGTTCCAAAGATAAGGGCGCCCGGAAAGCAATTGAACTGAACGTAAGCGGCGCTTTCCATTCACCGCTCATGGCGCCGGCCCGAGAAGCCCTTGCAGAGAAATTGAATTCCATCGAAATTCGGGACGCTAATTTGCCTGTATACTCAAACGTTACAGCCAAACCGATAAAAAACAGTGAAGAAATACGTACAGGTTTGATTCAACAGTTAGAAAATCCGGTTCGCTGGCATGAAACCATTACCAGGATGCACACAAATGGAATTACCGACTTCCTGGAAGTCGGTCCGGGTAAAGTGTTGCAGGGGTTAAATCGTCGGATTAACCGTCGATTAAATATAAAAAGTATTGATAATTTAAAAGCTATTCAGGAATTTGATCGTGTTTGATTTAGCAGATAAAATTGCTCTCGTCACCGGCGCTTCGCGCGGAATCGGTCTGGCTATTGCACAGCAATTGGCACAAGCCGGAGCGTTGGTAATATGTGTCAGCAGAACCCCATCCGCAATTGAAAAAGCTGCTGCCGATATTAACGCGGCGGGTTTTAAAGCAGAAGCGTTTACCTGCGATGTGTCACAATTACAATCGGTTGACAAATTAGTGAAGTCCCTTATCGAACGTCATGGTCGTATCGATATATTAGTGAATAACGCCGGTATAACACGGGACACATTGCTCCTGCGTATGTCGGAAGATGATTGGGACACGGTGTTAAATATTAACTTAAAGGGCGCTTTTAATTGTGTCAAATCGGTTACGCGCCCGATGATGAAACAACGATCCGGGAGAATAATCAATATTTCTTCCATCGTGGGATTAATCGGCAATGCCGGACAAGTAAACTATGCCGCCTCCAAAGCCGGGTTAATCGGCCTTACCAAGGCCGCCGCCAAGGAACTGGCAGCGCGGGGTATCACTGTAAATTGTATCGCGCCCGGTTATATTGAAACCGATATGACAACAAATTTGCCGGAAAAAAGCCGGGAAACACTGTTAAAACAAATACCTTTAGGTAGAATCGGTAAGGCACAGGATATAGCCGTAATGGTACACTTCCTTGCCTCCGATGAAGCAAATTATATCACCGGACAAACCTTTACGGTTGACGGTGGAATGGTCATGAATTAAAACGAAGGAGAACATGATGGACACGTTTGAAAAAGTTAAAGAGGTCATTATGGATAAGCTTGGTGTCGAAGAATCCAAGATAGTAATGGAAGCCTCATTTGTGGATGATTTAGGTGCTGATTCTTTGGACACCGTCGAATTGATCATGGAATTCGAAGAAGAATTCGGTATTGAGATTCCTGATGAAGACGCAGAAAAGATTACCACAGTTGGAGCCGCCGTCGAATACATTGAAAGCAAAAAATAAAGAAATCTTCCTGATATGAGCAAAAAACGGATAGTGATCACCGGACTGGGGGTCTTGGCTCCCAATGGGAATAATGTTGATGAATACTGGTCAGCTTTATGCGCCGGCGTGAGTGGAATCAATAAAATCACAACCTTCGACACTGAAAATTTCCCGGTTAGGTTCGCCGGCGAACTGACGGATTTTGACGCGGAGCAATTCCTTGAACCCCGTGAGATCCGGAAATTAGACCGCTTCTCCGTTCTGGCTTTGGTGGCGGCTCAGGAAGCCATTTCCCAGGCTGCCATTGATTGGGACACAGTTGAAAAACACCGAATCGGTGTCACACTGGGAACCGGCGTCGGCGGTATTCAGACTTTAGAGCAACAACATACCGTGATACTAAATCGCGGACCACGCCGGGTATCTCCCCAGTTCGTTCCCAAAATGATTGCGAACATCGCCTCCGGTCAAATTGCCATCCGGTGGGGACTCCAGGGTCCCAACCAGACGGTGACCACGGCGTGCGCATCGGCCACCGATGCGGTGGGTGTCGCTACCCGACTTATTCAGGTAGGGGACGCTGATATGGTCATTACCGGAGGAACGGAAGCCAGCATCACCCCCCTGACAATCGCGGGTTTTGCCAATATGAAGGCTTTGTCAACCCGCAACGATTCTCCCACCGAAGCCAGTCGTCCTTTTGACAAGGATCGTGACGGTTTCGTCTTAGGGGAAGGAGCGGGTATCCTGGTTATCGAATCCGAAGAGCATGCCCGCGCCCGCGGCGCTACGATCCTGGCGGAAATAGCCGGTTATGGCTCCACCAACGACGCCTTTCACATTACCCAACCTGCTCCCGGAGGGGCGGGAGCCGTCATGGCCATGAAAAGGGCCATCCATGACGCAGGACTTACACCGCAAGACGTCGATTACATCAATGCCCACGGGACTTCAACACCCTACAATGATAAAAATGAAACCGCGGCCATTAAAGAAGTGTTCGGCGATTATGCCGCTTCCCTTAAAATCAGTTCAACCAAATCGATGACCGGACATCTGCTGGGCGCCAGCGGGGCGATTGAGGCCATCGCAGCCATCAAGGCTATCGAAAACAACCTCGCTCCCCCTACCATTAATTATACTACCCCCGATCCGGAATGCGATCTGTATTACGTGCCCAACAAAGCGGAATCATTTCCAATTAATGTGGTCATGTCAAATACATTTGGGTTCGGAGGACATAATGCGGTTGTATTGATTCGCCGCTGGAGTGCGTGAGTGGGATCCTTTTTACAATCGATCCGACATATATTCAGACCCCAACATCGCTTTACCCCACTTGAAAAACAGATAAACTATATTTTTAAAGATCACCGCTTACTGCATCAGGCTTTTACCCACCGCTCGATAAACCCCCGTCCCCGGGAAAATTACGAACGCCTTGAATTCCTGGGCGATGCCGTGATTGATATCGTGGTCACCAAACTGTTAATGAAAGAATTCACGGAAGGCGACGAAGGGTTATTGACTCAAAAACGAGCGTCGCTGGTACAAAAACCATACCTTGCATCCATGGGTCATCTTTTAAACCTGCTGGATTACCTGGAAATCGAATCGACCGTAAACCTGAAAATGGAAAAAATAGCGGACCGGCAGCTCGCGAATTTATACGAGGCCTTACTGGGTGCTCTTTATTTGGACGGGGGACTAAAACCCTGTCTGAATCTAATCCTGAATACGGTCTGGACACATCGGGAGGAAGCTTGGCAGGCCACCAATTTCAAAGGCCGTTTAATTGAATTTTGTCATTCCCATTCGATCGGAAGTCCCCGTTTCCAGATTACCAACGTAAGCGGACCGGACCATCAGAAAGTCTTTGAAGTACATGTCAAAATCGGGAACAATGTTTTTCCCGCCGGTTTAGGATCGAATAAAAAAACCGCCGAACAGGCGGCAGCGCAAAATGCTTTGGAGATGCTTCAGAATTAATTTCCTGAGCTGGTAGGTAATTAAGATTTCAATTCTTTCAATTCTTTTATTTTATCTCTTAATATAGCCGCTTTTTCGTACTCTTCCGCCTCGATAGCAGCTTGTAATTGGCTTTCCAACTTCTCCCGCGTCGGCTCTTTGCGCAGGGCTTCCACGGGTGTTTCCTTGGGGATTTCCTCCACAACACTTGCCTCATCCATGACCTGATCAGCGACCAAAATCGGCGTATTCATCCGCAACGCGACCGCGATGGCGTCACTTGGCCGGGCATCAATGGACCGTTTACCAATCAATTTGCCTCTCAGCTCCATACGGGAATAAAACACCCCGTCGATCAGTTCCGTAATCTTGACCGCCACAAGCTTTCCCTCAATCTGGCGGATGATGGAACCGATCAAATCATGGGTCAAAGGACGAGGGGTTTCCATATACTCCAGAGCAAGCGCGATGGATTGCGCTTCATAGGCTCCCACGATAACCGGCAGCTTCCGAATACCGCTGATTTCCTTCAAAATTACAGCGTAACTGCGGCTTGGCGGATGGAAAGATATTTTATCAACTTTTACGGCAATCATTGTGAGCTATCCTACTTCTTAATATATAAAGTCAGACCCCTTCTCACAATCATTATTCATGTTTTTTTAATTCATTTTTCAGCAGATCGATCTTTTTTACCGGCGAAGGATCGGTATTATGGGCCATGGCGCACCAGTAACTAACCCAATCACCAAAATGGATCTGGTGGATTAATCTTTCGATTCGATTTTTACCGGGGAAAGACACAACTTGCTGATGGGAACCCAGATCCTGCAAAATATTTTGCGTAACCTTCTGGCGTAATAACACACGCTGGTGGTTGGATTCATCCACGAGCCAAATAACCGATAAATCCGCGAAAAGCGAGGCATTGTTCTCCCAGCCGACAATCTCATTATGGTTCATTTCCGGCAATTCATTGGCATACGCCAACATCTTGGCATTTTCGCAAAATTGTCCTTTCCAACGGTTAGCAATAATGGCGGTGGAATCCGCCTCACCATATATTATCGGAATCGTATTGTATATTTGCCGGGCAAGTTTATAAGTTGGGTTATCTTCATTCTCCGTGGAATATTTTTCCCTTTCCGTCGATAAGACTGCAATCGCTGAATCCAGTCCGGCACGAAAACCATCGCCGATCAGCCCGATTTTACGTAAAAGGAAAAGCATGGGAATAAATGAAAATGCCAAGGCGGCACGGGGCTGCAGACCGGCGGGAATGGACACCAGGTCCAGTCCTGCGGCGCGCAATTTTTCGGTTAAAACACCCCCGGTTGAAATACCACAAATTTGGGCCTTTTTCGATTTGGCTTCTTCGTACGCGCTTAATGTTTCTTCCGTATTCCCCGAATAGGATGAACAGATTACCAATGTATTTTCATTCACCCAGTTCGGAAGGGTATAATTTCGGCTGACGACAAAAGGAATCTTCAGATCGTCCTTTATCAACATCCGTACCACGTCCCCTCCTATCGCCGATCCCCCCATTCCGGCGACCACGATATTCCGTATTTTCTCATAAGTATTTTTTAACTCAATCCGTTCGCCGATTTCAATGGCCTGTTGCATTTGTCCGGGGAAATCGTAAATGGCTTCAAACATCTTTCCGGGATCTTTTCGTTGACTTTTGATCATTGTTACCTCTTCAGTAATTTATGTATGTGATTCTTGTTTAAAGGTTTCCTCTTGGGGATTCCCAAGACAGCGCAATTTCGCAGGAATTGTTTATTTCTTCCTGTTTACGACCATATCGGTGAACTCCATTAAAATATGCCGGCGTTCCCCGAGGGCTGATTTCAAATCCTCGCGCGCCCGTTCATTGTACGTATCCACCAATTCCTTCGCGCGTTGTAAAATTTTCTTTTCCTCCAGGTATCCTCTTAATTCCGATAAAGCTTTATCAATCTCCAACTGTTGAATTTTTTGCCAATACCCGGCCCACTCAGCGGGAAATAGTTCCCGCGCTAAAACCGTCAGGACGGTCTGTTTCCCCGCCACCAAATCGCTGCCAAGACTTTTACCCATCGATTTTTCATTGCCGTAAACTTCCAGAATATCGTCCTGAATCTGGAAAACTTTCCCCAGATTGAGGCCGTAGGATCGCAGATGCGAACGCACTTCCTCATTCTGATCTCCAAGAATACCGCCGATCTCCGCACACAACCCGATTAACCATCCGGTTTTCTTCTCAATCATGGTGAAATACTGGTCCAGCGATATGTTATGATCGTGTTCGAATTCCTTATCGTAGGCCTGCCCTTCACAAACCATCAGAGTGGCGATATTGAAAGCCTGAATGGCTTGTAAAGTGTTTATTTTTACACGGGAAATCAACAATTGTCCCAAAGCGTAAATACCATCGCCGGCCAAAATCGCCGTGGATTCATCCCATTTCTCATGAACGGTCGGCTGGCCATGACGGGTGCTGTCGGCATCCATTATATCATCATGAACGAGGGTAAAATTGTGCAACAGTTCCACGGCCAGACCGGCATGCAGCAAATCCTCAGGATCGGCGGAGAAGGTTTCACCGACCAGGTGAACCAGGATGGGCCGTAATCGTTTCCCCGTACCTTTAAGAACGTACTTTACCGGTGTGTATAAATAATCCGGCCGGTCGGCAAGCGATAGCGTACGCAAGCCCTCATTAATTTCCGCCTGTAAATTCCGGATATGCTCCTGAAACGAACTCAAATCAGTGGCCTGCCTCAATTTCCAGTTTTCCAATCGATTGCAATTTTGTTAATACGAGGGTTTTAATTTCTTCCATCCTTTCCGGCGTGGACGCTTCAAACCGGCAAACGATTACCGGTTGGGTATTGGATGAACGCACCAAACCCCATCCGTCCCCGAATTTAATCCTGACACCGTCCACGGTAATGCATTCATAATGGGCCTTGAAGTATTCGGCTGCTTCCTTCGCGATCCTGAATTTTTCTTCATCACTTTCACACCCCATACGCATTTCCGGCGTCGAATAATACTTGGGAATTTCCGCCTTCATCTCGGAAAGGGTCTTTTGCGAACGGGAAACCATCTGCACCAGCCGAGCGGCGACATAAATCGCATCATCGTAGCCAAAATAATCGTCCGCGAAGAAGATATGACCGCTCATTTCGCCCCCCAATTTGCACCCCAATTCGGACATTCGCTGCTTAATCAGGGAATGACCGGTTTTCCACATCACCGGTTTACCACCGTAACGTAGAATCATATCTTCCAGGGCCTGGGAACATTTTACGTCAAACAAAACCTCATCACCCGGCGAAATCACTTCCGGCAGGAACAACGCCATGAGCTGGTCAGCCCATATGATTTCCCCCGTCTCATCGATAACACCTATCCGGTCGGCATCCCCGTCGAAAGCCACCCCTACTTCATGTTCCCCTTTTTTCATCAAATCAATCAGATCCCGCAGGTTCGCCTTTACCGTCGGATCCGGGTGATGATTGGGGAAGGTGCCATCGACTTCACAATACAGTTCGGTCAGATCAACACCCATTTTTTTAAACAATTCCGGGGCCATAAGGGCGCCGGCGGCATTCCCGCAATCCATGACCACTTTCACCGGACGGGCGATATTAATTTTACCGAGGATCATTTCTTCATACTCTTCCCGGATATCATGCCGCACTTCACTGCCTTCCCCGGTTTCAAAATCCTGATTATCAATCAGTTCCCGGATTCTTTGAATGTCATCCCCGTAAACGGCCTTTTTAAATAAGGACAGCTTAAACCCATTGAATTCGGGCGGGTTATGACTTCCGGTAATCTGGACCGCACCGGCAACATTTAACTTATACATGCTGTAATAATTCACCGGTGTGGGTATCAACCCCAGTTTAATCACGTCAACCCCGGTGGAAAGAACTCCATTTTTAAAATGCTCAATCAGATCCGGTGTCGTTAAGCGAACATCACCACTCAGGGAAATTTCCCGTCCTCCGTTCCGCAGGACAAACGTCCCGAATCCCTTCCCCAATAATTCAACAACCTCGGGAGGAAAATCTTCGACCACTTTACCACGAATATCATATTCGCGAAATATGTATGGATTCATCATAACAATAAACCTTTCAAAATAAACCGTTCATACTGGACTCTGTTTTTTATTCGGTTAAGCACAAACAACTAATCCCCGCCTGTTGAAAAATGCTCAATGATAACCGGCATTCGTGATATTCTTTTTTTCCCGATTAAAAAACAGAGAAATTCAGATTAAAAATTACGGTAGATACACTATAGAAGACACGGAAAAGCATCCGCCCGACGAACAGGATAAAAACAAGGGTTTAAGAGCCAAAAACCAAGAGCCATGAACCAAAACACGTTTCACGTTTTCCCGACAGTCGCTACGCTCCGTCGGGATCTCCGCCCGCTGCGCTACGACACGTCTCACGCATCACATATCACGCTCGTGTGGAATCAATACATAGGTAACACTTTAGTGTCAGAACATGGGTAACACTTTTTATGAGGTTACGTAAGTAAATACTGTTCGGCTACGCGGCCTTCCTCCAGGGCGTCAAGAATCTCATCAATGGCATTTTCATCGACACCGGCGTACCAATGGCCCTGGGGATAAACAATCATTACCGGTCCCTCGCGACAGACATTCAGACAACCCGTGCTTGAGATCACGGTGTTTTCCAGGTCACGTTCCATTAATTCCTCTTCCAAATATTGAATTATTCCCACCGCTTCTTTTTTGTGGCAAATGCCTTTCGGTTCACCTTGTACTCTGTAGCTGCAACAAACAAAGAAATGATAATCAGGTTTTTCCATTTCGTGCTCCTGTTCTTGATATTTCTTTACCAAACTTCATTGTTCCCCACGGGAAATTGTTTTTCCACAAATCCGGGCGCCTTTTTCGCGATAATCCAATCAAACTACCCACAAAACTGCGAATTGCCACCAGTGGAACACGATCCCGGGTGGCCCCCGGGATTGCAGCCACCGCCACCACAATCCCGGCCGGCAAGATATACTTCGGGGACATAGCCCTGAGGATCGGAAACCGTCTTACCTTTAAACACCCGGTAAAAAGCCTGAATGAGCGAGCATTGTTCTTCGTACACCTTTATTCCGCTATTCAGCAGAACCTTCTTCGGTCTGCCCCCGGCACGATTGACAAAGATCGCTTTACAGTCCTTTAAAATTTCAGCCATGTTTTTCCAGCGGTCGTCTCCACACCCGGGATCGGGCATCCCTCTCCTTTCAACAAACTCAAAACCCTTTTCCGTTTCCTTATAAATACTCATTTCCCGGGTGGCTCCCAGATGTTGATCGATGAAAAAATTATCCGTGGTGGCGGCGGCAATATATTGCTTGTATTCCGAAAAAGGATCCAATGGACCGGAAGCGAAACGTTGGAGACTATTTTTCAGGTCATCGCTCATCGGTTCATTCAACATGCCGGCCGCATCCGCCCTGCACCGTTGACAATGTGTCATTTGGCGAAGATACTTTCCGCATTGTTCACGGATCGCGGACAGCGCCTTTGCGGTAGGCGCTTCAATGTCCTCAAACTCGGTGCCGGCCAAGGGATAAAGGGGCATGGCGTTGAAGGTATAAGCGCCCAGGGAACCGGCCTTTTTCGCTATGTCAACAACATGCTCGTCATTTACACCCGGTATGAGTACGGTATTCACTTTAACGGCGATTCCCTCCTTCCCGAGCGTCTCAACTACGGCTAATTGACGCTCTATTAATATTTCCG
>JAADGP010000147.1 GCA_013152315.1 FCB group bacterium | reverse complement strand
GAATTAATGAGCAGCAACATGGAAATCATGCACGGGATTGTAAAGTTACTGACCAACCGCCTGCGAAACGCTATTAAGTGATGAACCCCTAAGTAATTTTTCCGCTTCTACACGTCTCACGTTTTCCCGACAGTCGCTGCGCTCCATCGGGATCTTCACTACGTTCCGACACGTTTCACGTCTCACGAGAAATTATCTCATCCAAAAAAAAACTATCACTATTCCGTCATTTTATCCACCGCTTCATCAATGACCTTCTTTTTCATATCCTGTATTTTTTCACCGGCGGTCTGAATTTCTTTGGTGATGGATTTCATATTCACTTCTTTTCCTGTCCAAACCATATAAGCGATATAAAGGATGAAAATGGCAAGCACCAGTAATACCAATTTAAATAACTTTTTTACTGCTCCGAACAGGATGATAATCGCCAGTACCACGGCGACGATCAAATAAACGGGATTCGCAGTTAAGGTTTCGATAAATTGTTCCATTATTCTCCTTTACTCATTTTTAATTTATTCCGGTTTACAAGCCCTGACCGCTTTTCGTACTCTCCGATTAATTCCATCACGCGCGGATGGTCCGGCATTTCCAGGGTCATGGGAACAAGGTAACCTGACTTGGATTCTATCCGGCGTTGGTCGTTCAATTCAATCTTGATTACCCCGACATAATAACCGTCCTTCCCGGCCTGGGATATTAATATACCGTTTTCCTGCTCCGGTTCCTTTATCACCGATTGACTATGAGACCCCACGATGACGGCAACATTTTTAAGCTTCCGCGCCAATCGTACGTCCTGGTCATATCCCTGGTGCGACAGTACGATAATCAGGTCCGTTTTCTCGATAATTTCCGGCAGGATTTCATTGATCGCCACCAGCGGGGCTTTCAGACTTATTTTCGCCCGGACTTCTTTGGGGTAATACTTAAAAGCGACCGGCCCCAGAATCCCCAATATACCGATTCGAATATCGCCCCTTTTGACAATCTTGTACGGAACCTGGTTCGGAAAGCGTGGGGATTGCAGATTGGTAATAACAAACTGAGACCCGACGAGAGGCAATACACGATTTAAAAACGCCGGGTTACGCGTCACTTCCTGATCGCCCAACAGAACAGCGTCATAGGGAATCAAACCATAGGCGACGGTAATCAAACTGTCTTTTAATGGATACCGTTCGGTTACCGAAAAAAAATCCCCGGCATCAACCACGATGGTATTGGGATGTTTCCGGATAAATTCCGGCACGTAAACGGCCCGTTTTTCCACGGAACCCAGGGGATGATCGGGACAATAACAATTTTCCAGGGCGCCGTTGGTATTGTTGGAATGGAGAATGTAAACCGAATTATTGCCTCCCAGCAAAGGTGACAACAAAATAACCAATTTAAAGAGATTTTGTATTCGTTTTTTCATTCCGGGAATGCTCAATATGCTGCCAATTTCGGTAGGATTCAAGTAAATTTTACCGGAAACCCGCCATCGGAAAAAGGCTCAAATATAATTATCTTTGCCGACCCGGATTGCCCGAAAAAGATTACTATGAACGAATGAAAATATTTATAAAAATTTTGGTTTTTACTTCGTTGGCCACGATTATGCTTTACGGTCAGTCCAAATATCCGGCCGATACGATCCTTACCAATCCCCACATTTCCTTCGCAAAAAAAATCGGAATTTTACCGATTGCTGCCTGGCAACGTCTCTCCTACAATACGAATTTTCTCAATTGTCAATTTTATCCCAGTTGCAGCAATTACGGGGCCCAGGCCATCCATTATTACGGCATCCTGGCCGGAACCGCTCAGGCAGCGGACCGGATTGTACGCTGCAATCCCATGGCAAGGTACTATCATATCAGGATGAACGGACAATTTCATGTTCCTGACGATCGCCTGATCGACCCCGTAAAACCGGTCAACCAACTTTCCGCTCAAAAAACAACCAAATCCCCGGTCTTCGCGGCCGCCTTATCGGCGATGATTCCCGGCGCCGGACGGGTCTACGCCGGACGCTGGTATGATGGTCTCATGGGGTTTATGTTGTTCGCCCTGACCGGTACCAGCGCCCTTGATTCCTACCGCCGCCACCGACCGGTGGCAACTCCCCTTTTCACTGGACTCGCCCTTTCCCTTTACGCCGGTGAAATTTATGGGGCCTACCGGACAGCTAGATATTATCAGCCTTTGGAATAACCGAAATTTTTCGGCTTTATTCCACGGTTTTTGATTTGAAACGTGATGCGTGACGCGTGTCGGAACGTAGTGGAGATCGGGAATACGTGTCGGAGCGTAGCGGAGATCCCGATGGAGCGCAGCGGATATCGGGAATGCGTGAAACATGTCTACCACAGGCCTATGTACATTCATACTTACGCTTGATAAAACCGTGCCCCCTCAGTGAGTTGCGACATTCAAGATTTCGGACCTTCCGACTCTCCGAGATACAGGAAATATACCTAATTATTCTAATAAAAATGGTCTATTTGGAAAGTTAAATATAGTTAATTATCAATAATGTTAATTTATTATATTTAACCATGTCTTATCAGGCACTCAGGGAAATAAAATCACTGTATTTTTCGGCAAATGAGGTGGCAGACATCCTCGGAATTCAGTTCGCCTCAGCTAAAGTACTGTGTAGTCGTTACGTCAAAAAAGGGTTACTGGTGAGAATCAAAAGAAACATATATCTGCTACGTGAACGCTGGGACTATCTTACACCAAATGAACGTTTGCAGATTGCCAATCTTATCCAGGTGCCCTCCTATATTTCACTTACCACTGCCCTGTCTTACTATGAAGTAACAACCCAGGTGCAACAGGGATTTGTTGAATCGGTGGCTCTCCAAAGAAGTTACCGCCGGACTGTTATGGATACGGAATTCACCTATACCCTGATTCCCCGTAAACTGTATTATGGGTTTGTAAAAATAAACAACTTATTTATTGCCGAACGGGAAAAGGCTTTCTTAGATGCTCTTTATCTCAGCACTCTGGGCCGATATTCGCTGGATAATTCCGCTCTGGATTTGTCCAAGCTTGACCCTGAAGTCCTTAAAAATTTATCAACCCAATATCCGGAGCGGGTTATCAGGTTGTGGAGAAATTATGACTATTCTTGACCGGCAGGAACAATTTGAGATGGAAATCCTCAATTACCTGAACAGCAAGCGCCTGTTGGACGCTCTGGTTTTCGGGGGAGGCACGATGCTTAGGTTGTGTTACGAACTAAACCGGTATTCTGTTGATCTTGATTTTTACTTTAAGCGGGAAACCGATAATGAAGCATATTTTCGAAAATTGTGCCGGGGATTGGAGGATCGATATCAAATAACCGATTCCCGGAATAAATTTAATACCCTCCTTGTGGAAGTGAAAGGGGCATCATATCCTCGAAAGCTGAAGATCGAGATCAATAAAAAAATCGTTACGGCTTACCGACCGATGATCGCTTTTTCACCCGGGTCGACATACCAGGTCATGGTAAACGCCATAACACCTGAACAAATGCTGCGCAACAAAATAGAGGCTCTCATCAACAGAAAAGAGATCCGGGATGCCTTTGATGTGGAGTTTCTCCTCCGGCGCGGTGTGCCCTTCCCGGAAGACCGAGCCCTGGCACAACAGGTATTACACTGTTTGGAGAATTTTACTGATTTTGATTTTAAAGTGAAGCTGGGTTCTTTACTCCCCTCAAAGGACAGGGAATACTATCGCCTGAACCGATTTACTTTTTTGGAACAGCACCTTAAGAAGCAGTTTTCCAAGTAAGTTTAAATCGTATCCACGAATTGTTGACCCGGAATTTTACCTACCGGTTGACAGGAAACAGATTGAAGCTCAGGCCGGCCATGATCCATCTTCCGGGCAAGGGGACCGAACCAATATCCGCATATATCGTATTAAACAGGTTCGTGATTCTTAAAAAAGCTTCGCCGTTTTTGTAGCTCCAAACAATCCCCGTGTCCACCAGATAATGTCCCTGGTATCCCAACCGTTCCTCGTATCGAAATTTCCAATTTTGTTTCAAACGGGGAAGAAACAGGTATTCGAATTCCAGGATAAACTGGTGCCGGAGTTGATTTAAAACATATTTCGATTCAATCCCCCCCGTCTGTTTATCGGAATCGAGGTAGGCATAACTAACACGAATTAAGGAAACGGGGAAATGGTTTATTATTCCCGCCGGATTCAACGCCATCCGCACGCTTACACCGTTCGTGTTAACCGTAGCAATATTGCGCGCCTCCCAGGCCAGGGTATCGCTCGCCCGCACCCAGTCAATAAGTCGGTTTCCTTCTCTTCTGAACAGAGATAAATCCCCCTGAAATACTTCGCCCTTCCGAATGAATCCCGCTTCGTAGGTCCAGGCTTCCTCGGGTCGTAGGTCCGGATTTCCCAGATTGGCCGGACTGCGATAATACAATTCCGTGTAGGTTGGGACGCGAAACGATTGACCGACGGAACCGTACATTCTCATTTTTTCCGTCAGTCGAATCCCGATATCCATACCGGGCCATACTTTCCAGCCCCAGTCCGAATAATAATATGCCGAAGCGCCCAATACCACTTTCAGGATTCGATTCCGGTCGAACTGCTGTTCGATAAACAATCCTCCTTTTGTCCGCGTGTGATTTCCCAGGTTGGAGCTTTCGA
This sequence comes from FCB group bacterium, assembly GCA_013152315.1. Classification (GTDB taxonomy): domain Bacteria; phylum Fidelibacterota; class Marinisomatia; order Marinisomatales; family JAADGP01; genus JAADGP01. Next base: position 1,204 of record JAADGP010000147.1, on the reverse strand, counting down.
TCTCTTCTTTACCGATTTCGCCCCCCAAAGCAACTGTTCCCACGCCGGTTGTTAACAAAGATTGAAACTCCGCGCCATAGCTATCGGTTGCGTGTGTATTCCGGTACCATTCGGGCCGTTTTTTATCTAAGATAAAATCATCGTCATGCCGCCGCCAATAAAAGCGGGGTGAAAAGGAAAGACGCTGATTCGACCAGGCCGTCCGGGCCGTCATTAACGTGGTTTTGGTCTGTTCCCACTGATTCGGAAACGAGGCGGAATAAAAACCGTTCGCTCCGAAAGCCTTGTCAATGTAACGTAATGAAAAGTCCACCGTCCTGGATTTTACCGGGACGGAAAGACCGTAAGAAAGGGTCGATACCTTAAAATCGGTGTTTTCACGATAACCGTCCGTTTTCTTTTTGGAAACGGACAGGGTGTTTCGTACGGCTCCGGAGGGGTATGAAAGCGAGATTCGTTGTTCGGATAAACCGTATTCGCCCGTGATGGCTCGGAAAACCGCCCGTTTTTCTTGGCCTTTTCGAGTAATAATGTTAATCACGCCTCCCAAAGCATTGGGACCGTACAACCGGGATCCGTGTCCCTGCAAAATCTCAATTCGTTCGATGTCATCCACGGTCAACGGCAGATCCATGTTGTGATGACCGGTTTGCGGGTCACTCATTTTGATGCCGTCAATAAGAATGAGAGTTTGTTCGAAAGTCCCGCCCCGTATGCTAACGTCGGCCTGGATTCCCAGCGGGCCGCGCTGCTTTACATCCACACCGATGGCATATTCCAGTAAATCCTGGACGCTTTGAATATGCGCGGCTTCGATTTCATCGCGCCTGATAATCGAAACGTTCCGGGTAACTTCCGAAAAAGCTGTGGGTACCCGGTTGGCGGTTACCACAATTTCCTCAAGCTCGTAATCCGGTTTCGGTTGTGAATAGACCCCCTGCGTAAAAACAATGGCGATTATGAACCACCGTGTCACGTGTAATATCATTTTTTTCATGTTAACTTCATCAAATTTTGTCTTGTTGTTCTGAACCCTGCGACCTTATCTGTCGGCCAACGAACGGTAATGCCATTTGCGCGGCGAGCCGGAGATGTTGCGGAACCAATGCCCTTTTGCGACCGGCAATATTAAGCCGGTTTCAAACCTCCGATCAAACGATGATTAACAATATTGCAATTTTAATCCTGATTGAAATTTTCGATT
>JAADGP010000089.1 GCA_013152315.1 FCB group bacterium | reverse complement strand
CTGGTACAAATCTCCTTCGGGAGCTTTGGCGTTCGGGGGATTCGAGCCCTGCAGGGAAACGATATAGCTGGCGACCTGTTGTATTTGATCGGCCGTCAGCGTCTTCTCCCAGGGAATCATCCCCTTGGCCGGAACACCAACGTTGATGACGTGGATAATATCCTCAAACCGACCACCGTTAATCCAATACTGATCCGTCAGATTGGGACCGATAAGACCTTCGGCGTTCGGGCCATGGCAGGCGACGCAATTTTTCGCGAAAATTTCTTTTCCTTTGGCCAGACTTGTCTCATCGGTTAACGCGGATATCCCGACCGGAACCGCAGCTTCCTCAACCGCCGTGGTTGCTGTCGGAGCCGCAGTTATGCCGCCGGCTTTCATCTTTTCCCATATTTCGGGATAGGTCGTCTTCAATTTCTCCCGGTCCTCCGCGGTCCCTTTCAATATCGCCTCGGCGATCAGCCGCTCAAAGGGAACGTCCGGCCCAACATAGTCCCGGAAGACTTTGCGCAATCGCGGCGTTAGTTCCACTTGCGAAGAATAATAGGGAGAATGGTAAGTATAATATTTCTCCGGCTTGGTGGTGCTCTCCGTCCAATTGGGATTCATCTCGCGCATGTATTCCTCACTGGAAGACGGTCCCATTTTAAAGATGTTATAATAGAGCAGGTAGATTACCGCAAAGACAATGGTAAAATAAAACAGATACAACCACCAGGACGGCATATCATTATCCAGTTCGCGTATTCCATCGTAATCGTGGTCTAAAAGCCGACCTTTATCTTTCTTAGCCATGGTTATTCGTCTCCCTTGGCTGAATTGTTATTTTCCAATGGTAATTTACTCATGTACTTCAGGTACGGCTTTTTTACGCGTACCATCCAAACCACAACACCGACAAATATCGTAATAAACAGAACCATGGTGATGGTTGGGTAGATTCCTAATTCCGGTGCTGAATTGAAAATATCTCTGATCATAACTCCCCCTATGGCGTTTTAATATCGGTTCCCAATGTAAATAGGCAATCAGGGCAATCATCTTCATGTCCCATTTGGCGTCCGCTACCCCCATGGATTGCAGACCCACGACTATTTCTTCGGCCTGCCGGCGAAGATCATCATTGGCCTTTTTATCATATCCCTCAGGATAGGGTACGCCCAATTTTTGCATCGCGCGGATTTTCGCCGGGGTCTGGGACCAATCCACTTTATCGGTCAGCAACCACGGGTAAGCCGGCATTATGGAACCGGGAGAAGTCGAACCGGGATCTTTCAGGTGATTATAGTGCCAGGCATCCGGATATTTGCCGCCCACCCGATGAAGGTCCGGACCGGTTCGTTTCGACCCCCACTGGAACGGATGATCGTACACGAACTCTCCCGCTTTGGAATATTCGCCGTAGCGCTCGGTCTCCGACCGGAAAGGCCTGACCATTTGGGAATGGCAAACGTAGCATCCCTCGCTTACGTAGATATCCCGTCCCTGCAGTTCCAGGGGTGTGTAGGGTTTCACGCTGGCGATGGTGGGAACATTCGATTTAACAAGATACATGGGTACAATTTCCACCAGACCGCCGATTAATACCACAACAATTACCAAAATGAAAAACTGAACGGGACGTCTTTCAATCCAGCGATGCCGATACTCACCGACCTTGGAAACAGGTACCGCTTTTTCCAACGCCGGCGCCTGGGCTTCCTCTTCGGCAATGAAACTGCCGGCCCTGATGGTTTTTACCAGATTGTAGACCATGAAAACAGCGCCTGTCAGGTACAGGGTCCCGCCGATCGCCCGCACTCCGTACATGGGGATAATCTGCAACACCGTCTCCAGGAAGTTCGGATATTGCAGGGTACCGTCGGCGGCGAATTCTTTCCACATTAAGCCCTGGGTTATTCCCGCCCAGTACAAGGGAACCGCGTAAAATATGAGTCCCAGGGTGGCCAACCAGAAATGCGTATTGGCCAGCTTAACCGAATAAAGCCTGGTGCCGAAAAGCCGGGGAATGAGCCAATACAATATTCCGAAAGTCAACAATCCGTTCCAACCCAAGGCGCCGATATGGGCGTGGCCAATCACCCAATCCGTATAGTGCGCCAGGGCATTCACATTCTTCAACGCCATCATGGGCCCCTCAAAGGTGGACATCCCGTAGGCGGTCACGGCCACAACCATGAATTTAAGGATGGGGTCCTGCCGCACGCGATCCCAGGCGCCCCGTAAAGTAAGCAGACCGTTCAGCATGCCGCCCCAGGAGGGAGCGATCAGCATGATGGAAAAGGTGGTACCCAGGGATTGCGCCCAATCGGGCAGCGCGGTATACAACAGGTGATGAGGACCGGCCCAAATGTAGATGAAAATCAAAGCCCAGAAATGCACAATCGACAAGCGGTAAGAAAAAATGGGACGATTGGCCGCCTTGGGCAGGAAATAATACATTAGTCCCAGGTAAGGCGTGGTCAGAAAAAACGCCACGGCGTTATGACCGTACCACCACTGAACCAGGGCATCCTGCACACCGGCAAAGACGGGATAACTTTTGAGAAAGGAAACAGGGATCTCAATGGAATTGACAACGTGCAAAATTGTGATCGTAAAAAACGTGGCAATGTAAAACCATATGGCAACGTACATGTGCCGTTCACGACGTCGCATGATGGTTCCGATCAGATTGATACCAAACACAACCCAGATTACGGCAATGGCAATGTCAATCGGCCATTCCAGTTCGGCATATTCCTTACCGGTGGTGATTCCAAGAGGGAGTGTCAGGGCCGCCGAAACAATAATCAACTGCCAACCCCAGAAATGGATCCTGGCCAGCAGATCACTGAACACCCGGGTCTTTAATAAGCGCTGGATGGAATAATAAACACCCATGAAAATGCCGTTACCGACAAAAGCGAAAATCGCCGCATTGGTGTGCAACGGCCGAATCCGGCTGAAGGTTAAAAGCGATGTATTAAAATTGAAAAACGGATTAATCAACTGCAAAGCAATGGTTAATCCGACGATAAAAGCAACCACCCCCCATCCGATGGTCGCATAGGCGAAATATTTGACTATCTTATTATCATATCGGAATGTTTCAACGGCCATTACTATTCCCCTGTTTTTGTTCTTTATTTTTGTCTACCGGTTTACCGTTTCCATCCAACAGGATACGAAACGCGGGGGTATGAGTATCTTCGAATTGTCCGGACTTAACCGCCCACAGGAAAGTTATCAGAAATCCTATTGCGACAAACAAACTGGCGGTTATTAATAATATTAATGCATTCATCAGTCTATCAGGTAACAAAAGTTACATTAATTGCTTTTTTTTAAAAACAGAATTAAGAATTATTCGTCTTAAATCCGTAATACCCTTTCAATCCCAATTTTCCGGCGACAAAATTTGTCGCTGCGGTCGTAAATACAACCACGGAAATGGAACTGAGCGGCATTAATATCGCCGAAATCAGCGGCGACAGAATGCCCTGCACGGCAAAGCCGAGACCGATGGCATTGTAAAGAAATGAAATAACAAAACTGGCCCGGATTATGTGCATGCTGTGCGAAGAATATCGGAGGAACCGGGGAAGGAGCGAAAAGCCCCCGGCATCCAGGATACCGTCGCAGGCCGGGGAAAATGAATTCACATCCTCGGAAATCGTAATTCCGACGTCACTCTGTTTCAGGGCGCCGGCATCGTTGAGACCGTCCCCCACCATCATTACCCGTCGGCCGGCCCGTTGCAACGATTTCACCAATTCAAGCTTGTCAAAAGGGGTCTGGTTAAAAAACAATGCCTTTTCACCGGCAAAAAACGGTTCCAGAACCTTTCGCTCACGATCATTGTCACCCGATACCAACAGCAGGTCATACCGTTTCCCCAACTGTTTCAACAATTGTTCATAACCCGCGCGGTATTGAATATTCATCCGGAAATAACCTTTAAGCTCCCCGTCGACGGCAATATGAACGGTCGAACCGGAATCGGTTGTTTCATCCCCGTCCCCTCCGGCAAACCGCGCCGAGCCGATCCTGACCGTATGCCCGGAGACCTCGGCTTCAATTCCTTCCCCGGGGAATTCCTCAAACCGTTTTAACACTCCGTCATAAACCTCCTGCCCGATACTCGCGTAAATTTTCCGGCTCAGGGGATGGGTGGAATGCCTGACTACGGTTTTGATCAATCGTAATTCGTCCCGGGACAAGGGTCGTTTATTCAGAACCGGCACGAAAGTTGCGTTTATTTTTTTCGTGTCCGTCAGGGTGCCCGTTTTATCGAGCAGGATCGTATCGATGCGGGACAGTTGCTCAACAGCGGTGGTATTTTTCATAAACAATCGATTTCGACCGAAGACTCTCAGGACGTTACCCAGGGTAAACGGCGTTGCCAATGCCAGGGCACAGGGACAGGCAATAATCAGCACGGCGGTGAAAGCATTCAAGGCATAATTGGGATTTACAACCAGCCAGTACAATCCTGCAAAGGACGCGATACCGATCACTACCGCCGTGAAATACTTGCTGATTTGATTGGCAAGGGTGGTTATCCGGGTGCCGCCCTGTTTTTTAAAAGCGTCGCTGTTCCATAGTTGAGTCAGATAACTCTGGGAAACATCCTTGACCACTTCCAATTCGATCGCGCTTCCCTGCTGTCTCCCCCCGGCGAAAATCAAATCGCCGCTGACTTTGGCGACCGTTTCCGACTCTCCGGTAACAAAGCTGTAATCTATCCGCCCGGCGCCGCGTATCAGGACCGAATCGGCCGGGACGATTTCATTATTCCGGATAAGAATACGGTCGCCGATCCCCAATCGCGAAAGCGGTACGCTCTCTTCCTTTTCCCCGGAAATCCTCAAAACCGAGATAGGGAAATATGACTTGTAGTCACGTTCAAAAGATAATGTCTGGTAGGTCTTTTCCTGGAAAAGTCTTCCCAGGAGTAATAAAAACACCAGCCCGCTGAAAGAGTCCAGCCATCCCGGGCCGTGACGGGAAACGATTTCAAAAATACTCCGGGAGAATAAGGTAATGATTCCTATCGCAATCGGCACATCCATATTTACCGACCGGCTCTTTAAACTGTACCAGGCCGACCGGAGATAATCCCAACCGCTGTAGAAAAAAACCGGCAATGCCAGCAAAATGTTTAAAAATCCGAAAAATTTGGTGAATTCGGAAGGGATTTTCCCGGGACCCGCGAAATACTCCGGCAAACTAAGCAACATGATATTGGCAAAACCAAACCCGGCAAGGCCGATTTTGAGATAGAGACTCTGACGGGTTTTCCGGTCTGTTTCCTGTTGAATATTTTCCAGGCTTATCCGTGGTTCGTATCCGATGGAGGTCAACAGTTCCACCACCTTCCGGAGCGAGACCTGATCCCGATCGAAGGTAATCGAAACCGTTTTTCGGAGAAAGTTGACCCGGGAATGCAGGACACCCGGTTCTATTTTGTACAAGCTCTCCAGAAGCCAGATACAGGCGCTGCAGTGGAGATTGGGAATGTGAAAAACAACAGTGGCTGTTGAACCGTCGCTTAAATGCAGCAATTGCTGCTGAATGGAGGAGTCGTCAAGATAACCGAATTTGGTTTCCGTCCCCTGTTCCGGAGGAGTCGTTCCGGGAGTTCTATCAAGATCGTAGTACTGACAGAGATCGTTGGCCTCCAACAATTCGAACACCATTTTGCAACCGTTGCAGCAGAATATCTTTTCCCCGACGGCGATTTTCGTGCTGTCGCAATCCAATCCGCAGTGGTAGCAGGTCGTTTTTTCTTCAGTTGCCGACACCGGGATGTGTACCTCCAGGGCGGAAACAGCTCAACTGTTTACGATTGGGTTGGAATTTCGTTCGGACGATACGGTTTTCATATTATGACCCTTTTTATGGTCCATTTCATGACCGGCCAGTTTCATACCGCCTTTCCAGATCGTGATCAAACCGAACAGGATAATAAAAACCGCGGTCATTTTAAATATGCGTCTTCGGAATCTGACAGTAATATAATTCGAACTTATTCCCAAAATAAACAGGGCGGGAACGGTTCCCAGGCCGAAAACGAACATGGTAATCATTCCGCCGCCGGCCGATCCGGTTGACGCCGCCCCGGCAAGCGCTACGTATACCAAGCCACAGGGAATAAGTCCCAAAACCAATCCGTAAAGAAAAATTCTCGTATTCGATATTCTTGTTAATAAGGTACCGATAAATTTCCGGAAACGTTCATATCCCGGTATTGCGGTAATCGTGATCAACTTCAACCAACCGCCGAAATCCAACCCGAAGAACACCATGAACACACCGGCTATGATCAGCAAAACGCTTTGGAAATCCAGGATTACGTAACGAAGAGAGCCGCCCAATAAACCGAATATCCCTCCCAATATACTATAGGTAACGATACGTCCTCCGTTATACAATAAATGCGGGATAAGCATTTGCCGACGGAGCGATGATGACGGGGGCCTCCTTTTATTCATTTTCACGGAATAGGCAAAAACAAAACCCCCGCACATCCCGTAACAATGACTAAAACTGCTGAGGAATCCGATTAAAAAAATGGCTATATAATCAATTTGCATGGCATATCCTGTCGGGGGCGTTTTATTGCGGTCTGTTCACTTTGGTATATCCATGGAGGTTGAGATACAGAATCTGAAACGTGAAACGTGATTGTGTCGGAGCGTAGCGGAGATCCCGACGGAGCGCAGCGAATGTCGGGGATGCGTGATGCGTGTCGTAGTGCAACAAGAACAACGAAGTAAACAGCCTGTCCCGCCTGCCGGCCCTCGTACTTCACGAACAGGCGGGAAAACGAACGAAATAATAAGAATTTGAATCAGGTATTTCCAGTAAGAAAAGATTACTTCAATAATTTGCCCAACTCCTGATATTCTTTTCGT
>JAADGP010000138.1 GCA_013152315.1 FCB group bacterium | reverse complement strand
GCGGGAAGGAAGGGTAATGGAGTTCATTTTTGGATATCCATTAAGGCTAAGGCACAGGCTGAGGAGGAAAAACGTGATGCGTGAAACGTGATGCGTGATGTGTGGTGGATATTGAGGGGGTGTGACGGGAGCCAAGAACCAAGAGCCAAGAACCAAGGACCAAGGGTATTTTTCTGGAATCAATACAGGTTAGAGGGCTAATCATTTTAGCGGGTTGACAAAGCCTGAGCCTGTTTAATTTCAACATGGTTACACATTCATCATACTAATTTGTTAATACGTCGGGCTGCAGGACCGCAAACGTCGTAAAGCCGGGATCGTCCGGAAATCATTGTGGTAAATACCAAATCTCCAAAGTCCCTTTCAGGCTCACATTTTTTCGAGTGTCGCCACGGCCTGGGCGGCCCACCCGTTTCCGTCGCCAATGAATCCCAGGCGGTCGGTGGTTGTGGCTTTAATCGACACGCACGATTCGTCCACTTGCAGCGTGTAGGCAATCAGGTAACGCATCTTGGGAATATGGTTTGCCAGGCGGGGTTTTTGCAGGATCACGATACTGTCAATATGGGTTAATTCAAAACCGGCGTCGCGGACTTTTTCGATGGCTTCCGCCAAAAAATGTTTACTGGCAACGCCTTTCCAGCGATCATCGTCACTGGGAAAAAACTGCCCGATGTCGCCCAGGCCGGCGGCTCCCAGCAAGGCATCGACAATCGCATGTATCAGGGCATCCCCATCGGAATGACCGACCGATCCCCGTTCGCCCGGGATTTCCACCCCGCCGATAACCAGGCGATAACCTTCCGCCAGGGGATGCACGTCGTAACCAATACCGGTTTTAATCATCGGTCCTTACTCCCAAAATTACACGGTGTATGTTTATCAACATCAGAGTGTCACAAATTATTCATTGTTGCGATATGGTACCATATAAATTCTCTATGTAAAACAGGTGGTTTCATGGTTTTGGAAAGGGTGCCGGTTCTCATTCCCGATCCCGCTTGCGGCGGCGGTATAATTCCTCGGCAAAAACCCAGTCTTCCGGCGTGGTGATTTTGATATTTGTTGGCGATCCCGGCACTACTTTGACGGAGTAGCCCAGCCGCTCGAGCAAACTGGCCTCGTCGGTTCCGGTAATTTGCTCTTGTTCGGCCGTTTCCAGGGCCCGAGTGAGTGGTTGGCGCCGGAATGTTTGGGGCGTCTGTGCCTGCCAGATTGTTTGCCGGTCCAGGGTGTTTTGAATTCGGCCGGTTTCCGGTTCCACCTGCTTAATGGTATCCCGGGCCGGGAGGGCAACGATGGCCCCGTCCCATCGCCCGCAGGCGGCGATGGTGGCGGCAAGCATTTGATCGGTAAAAAACGGTCGTACCGCATCGTGGATAACGACCAGTTCGATATCCGCGGACAGGGCTTTTACCCCGGCGAATACGGAATCCTGGCGGCGAGCTCCACCGGCAACAACGTTTACCGGTTTGGAACGGGTGAAGGAATGAATTTCTCTTTGTACCTGCCTGACGGTATCAGGGGGCACCACGACCACGATTTCGGAAATGAGAGGTGAGTGCAGGAAGGGAACGAGGGAATGGAAAAGGAGCGGGCGTTTCCCCAGGGTTTTAAACTGTTTTGGTTCGCCGAACCGGAGACCGGCTCCGGCGGCGGGAAGCACAGCGCCAACCTTTCTCTCCATCGGTCTGCCGATTTATGAAAAAGGTTGGGTAACGAAACATGGGGATATCCATGGCCGCCGGATATCCCCGGTAAATTCAGTGTTAATATATTGTGGCATTTTGTGCCTTTCGTCCCGGTTACAGGATCAACATGGCATCGCCGTAACTCAGGAACCGGTACCCGTGCTTTTTTGCTTCCCGATAGGCTTTCATGACAAAATCCCGTCCGGCGAAGGCCGATACCATCATCATCAGGGTACTCTTGGGCTGATGAAAGTTTGTTACCATACCGTCCACCATTTTGAATTCGTAAGGCGGGTAGATGAATTTGTCCGTCCAGCCCCGTTTGGCGGTTACCTGAAATCCGGAGACAACCACGGTTTCCAGGGCCCGTACGGTGGAAGTCCCCACGGCCACTATTTTCCGGCGTTTTTTCCGGGCCGTATTAATGGCCAGGGCCGTTTGCGGGGAGACTTCAAAGTATTCCGAATCCATCTGGTGACGGTTTAAGTCTTCTACCTGAACCGGGCGGAAGGTTCCCAGACCGATATGCAGGGTGGCATATTCGACTTTCACACCTTTTTCCCGCAGTTTTTCAATCAGACCTTCCGTGAAGTGCAGTCCCGCCGTCGGCGCCGCCACGGCGCCGCGTTTCTCGGCATATACGGTCTGGTAACGAATCTTATCCCGTGGTTCGGGATCGCGTTCGATATAAGGTGGCAAGGGTGAGATCCCGATGCGGTCGATAATGTCGTAAATACTTTCGCCTTCGTATTCGAAGCGCACGACACGGCCGCCGGAAACGGTATTGTCGATGACGTCGCAATGAACATTGGGCGAAAACATGAGCTTATTCCCGATCCGGACTTTCCGTGCCGGTCGCACCAAAACTTCCCACAGGTCATTTTCGAGTTCCCGCAACAGGAACACTTCCACCCGGGCGTCGGTGCGGTCTTTGGTGGCGTACAACCGCGCCGGAAAGACCTTGGTGTTGTTCAGAATCACCAGGTCGTTTTTACGCAAATAATCGACGATATTGTAAAACTTACGGTGTTCGATTCTCTTTTCGTCCCGGTGCAACACCATAAGTTTGGCCAGATCGCGCCGTTTGGCGGGATACTGGGCAATGTATTTTTTGGGCAAGGGGTAATCGAAGTCAGTTAGTTTATATTTTGGTTTCTTCTCAATCATTGAATAACCTTTGTTGTGTTGTGTTAAAAGATCTTCCTAACAGCTTAAAAGCGCTTTCTTGGGCTACGCGACCCCGGGAAGTGCGTTGGATAAATCCTTCTTTAATCAGGAAGGGTTCATACACATCTTCGATCGTTACCGCGTCTTCTCCAACAGCCACTGCCAGGGAGCTGATACCTACCGGCCCGCCGTTAAATTTGTCAATCAGCGTTGCCAGGATCAGACGGTCCATGTCATCGAGACCGATTTCATCAATGCCCAGGGTCGTCAGGGACGCCTGGGCCACTTCTTTTGTAATATTGCCGTCAGCTTTCACTTCCGCGTAGTCCCGTGTGCGTCGTAAAATACGATTTGCGATCCTCGGTGTTCCCCGTGACCGCCGGGCGATTTCATGGGCGCCTTCTTCGGTAATCCGAACCGACAAAATATCCGCCGACCGGAGCACGATTTGAAACAGGTCCTCAGGATCGTAGTAATCCACGCGCAATACCACTCCGAAACGGTCGCGGAGGGGGGACGTCAGGTGTCCCATACGGGTCGTGGCGCCGATTAAGGTGAACGGTTCGATATTCAGTTGGACGCTCCGGGCGCTGGGGCCTTTGTCGATCATGATATCGATGGTAAAATCCTCCATGGCGGAGTAGAGGTACTCTTCGACGACACTGTTCAGGCGGTGAATTTCATCGATAAAGAAAACATCCCGGTGCTGAAGGTTGGTGAGCATTCCGGCCAGGTCGCCGGCCCGTTCCAATACGGGGCCGGACGAAGGCTTGATATTCACGCTTAATTCACGGGCGATAATGTTTGCCAGCGTGGTTTTTCCCAGCCCGGGAGGTCCGAAGAGCAGTACATGGTCAAGCGCTTCCCGGCGATTATTGGCCGCCTGGATATAAAGCTTGAGACTATCCACCAGATCTTTTTGCCCGATGAAATCGTCAAAATACGATGGCCGTAACGACTTTTCGGCAATCAGATCATCTTCCAACGGGGTAGGATCGGTAATGTGAATTTCTGTCATTAGCAACGAAAAAAGAAAAAAATAGGCATTTCCAGAGGGCTAAAGATAAGCAATGGATTGAGGGGTTGCCAAGAGCGGACTAAAGTGAAGCGTGGAACGTGATGCGTGATGCGTGGTGTGAAACGTAGGTATTTATTGGAAATCATAATTGAGCGTGTGTGTTTCTCTGCGACCTTTCGGTTTTATTTTTATAATCTTAAAACATTGGATTTGTGGTCTTGGAAAATACGTGAAACGTGAAGAAAAGGTTTGTGCTAAATTGTCTGATCGTTTCACCGGGAATAAATCTGCGACTTGCTCGTTTATTCCCTCTGTGTCCTCGGAGCCGCGGTGGTTTTTCCAAGGGATTTACTCCTGATAAGCCGATAAAATCCATTTTCAATAATTTACAATCTTTGGTCTTTCGGACTTCCGTCTATAGAGAAAGGTCGGATACCAAGTGCCGGGAATCTTGTCCGTTGGGGGTGTTTTGAAAGGGTAAGTTTTGTATATTATTATCATGAATGAACCAAAATTAATCGTCATCTTCGAAGGTCCGTCCGTGGAAGCCGAAATGCTTAAGGGGTTGTTGGATGCAAATAATATAACCGCTTATTTAAACGATGCCAACTTGGGAAGAATTGCCCCCTGGTACGTCAGTCCCGGCGGCATTTCTCCGGTAAAACTGTTGGTTCCCGAAACGGAGGTCGAAAAAGCAAAAGCCATACTTGACGGAGTTTCTCCTGAATAAACAGGTCCCGGAATAGATTCGTTATTTTGGGTTACGACGGTATTGTGGAATTTTAAAGGACCAATAAGGATATTTTATGCTATTTAATCGTATATCCCGCGCAACATTACTGATATTAATTTCGCTGACTTCAGTTTACCCAAAAGATTTCTGGGTTTCAACAAACGGGCCTTACGGTGGATCGGTTTTTGCCGTTATCGTTAATTCGGCCGGAGAGGTTTATGCCGGTACGGGAGCCGGACTTTATAAATCTTTTGACGGTGGGATCGAATGGGAGAAGACTTCTTTTATGCCGATTCCCGTCTACAGTATTGTGTTAAATTCCAATGAAACCTTGTTTGTGGCTACGGATCGGGGAATTTATAGGTCGACAAACGCGGGCAAAACATGGTCTGAATCTTTCAATGTCCCCTCCGTGACAAAAATATTTATCGATAATCAAGGAAGACTTTTTGCCACTACATTCGGCAACGGGTTGTTCAAATCTACCGATAATGGAAAAACCTGGGGAAGAATAGACCTGTCGGAACCATATCTTATGACAGTCGCGGCCGATACTTTAGATCATATGTATGTCGGTACCTTTTTCAAAGGATTATTCATTTCAAAGAATGGGGGTCTTACCTGGACCAAGGTTGATTTTGGAATGTATGATAATAAAATATGGTCTCTTGCTCTTAATTCAGCCGGCCACATTTATGCCGGTTCCTATGGTCAGACTTATCCGGGAGCAATATTCCGCTCTACGGATTATGGCGCGAATTGGATAAAATTACGTGAAGGTTTGGGAGAAGAGAACATTTTGTCATTGGCTGTTAATAGTCGTGGTAATATTTATACGGGAACCAATAGTGGGGGCATCTTCTTTTCCGCTGATAGTGGTGAAACCTGGAAACCCAGGAATAATGGGCTGGAAAATTTATCAATTAATTCAATATATCTGGATTCCGAAGAAAACATGTATTTAGGGAGTAATGGAGGCGGTATTTATTATTCCGACAACGGGGGACAGGTTTGGACTCAGAATAATACGGGTATCATCAATACAGAGGTGGTTGACCTGGCGATTGATAGCAAGGATCGGGTCTGGGCATGTGCGCCCAGAACAGGTGTCTTTTATCTTGATGAAGATAATAAAATCTGGAATCCTGTTAACAATGGTTTGACCAATTTGGAAATCACCGCATTGGTCGTCGATTTGTCGGATAGCATATTCATAGGAACGAGGGGAAAAGGAATATTCCGCTATCTTGAACAAAGCGGAACCTGGGTACCAAAATTGAACGGTTTAAATAACCATGATATACTCGCACTCTATGTCCATCCAAACGGTTATATTTTTGCCGGCACCACCGGAGGTATTTACCGTTCAACGGATCAAGGTACCAGCTGGGTTGAAACCAGAACTTATGGGTACATCACAACGTTCGCTCACAATTCCTCAGGAACCATATACATGGGTGAAACAGGGGTTTTTTCCTCAACAGATCTTGGTATCAATTGGACACCAACCGGTTTGACAAATTATTTTGTGGAAGCGTTAGCAGTAAACTCCAAGGATCATATTTTTGCAGGAACTTCTAATGGGGGTGTCTTCCGTAGTGTTAATGGTGGGAATAGTTGGGAGGCCATTAATGCGGGACTTCCATCCAAGTATATTTACG
>JAADGP010000007.1 GCA_013152315.1 FCB group bacterium | reverse complement strand
CCGGTCCGGGTTGTGGGCAATATTCCCTACAATATCACATCTCCGATTTTGTTCTGGTTGATCGAGCAACGCCGTTTATGGACCGATGCTTATCTGATGATCCAGAAAGAAGTGGCCGAGCGTTTGGTGGCCGGGGTTGGAACCAAGACTTACGGCCGGATCACCGTCATGGTAAGCGCTTTTTTGGAAGTGTCGATTTGTTTCACCATTCCCCCGGAAGTTTTTGTTCCCCGTCCCAAGGTGGAATCGGCTTTTATCCGTTTAAGGCCAAGAACGCAACCATTGATCAGGGATGAATATTTTGAACGTTTCGAGCGCCTGGTAGCCGCGACGTTTTCCAAACGGCGAAAAATGCTTCGCAATTCCTTAAAAGGGTTTCAACTGCCGGAAAATATTGAAGAAAAAATCGATCTTTCACGACGTCCGGAGACCTTGTCGGTGGAAGAATTTGTGACTTTGTTAAAAATTCCGGGGGGAAATGTAAGCGAACCTTGAGATGTCTCCCTGGAATGTGTAAATTAAAACACTTTACCTGAATTGAGTTTCAGTAAAAGGGTTATGGCTAAAGCCGGAAGATCAGTCAATGAATCCAATCGCAGCTTAAGCCGCTATCTCGAAGAGATCGGGCGGTTCGAGCCCTTGCCGCCGGAAAAGGAAGTGGAATGCGCCCAGCGGATTAAAAGGGGTGACCGCGCGGCTCTGAAGGAACTAACCGAAGCCAACCTGCGTTTTGTAGTATCGGTTGCGAAGGATTACCAGGGTCAGGGATTGCCGCTCACCGATTTGATAAATGAAGGCAATCTGGGGCTCATCAAGGCGGCGGGACGGTTTGATGAAACGCGTGGATTCAAATTTATTTCCTATGCCGTATGGTGGATTCGGCAATCCATTTTGCAGGCTTTGGCGGAGCATTCACGGATTGTTCGCCTGCCGCTAAATCGGGTGGGGACAATCAGCAAGATTACCAAGACGGCCGAAAAACTTGAGGCGGAGATCGAACGGTCTCCAAGGGAAGATGAGATTAGTCGTCAGTTGGAAATAACTCCCGACGAGGTAATTGACGCGATGCGGATTTCACGGCGGCATCACTCTTTGAACGCGCCGTTTCGGGAAGGTGAAAAGAATTCCCTGATCGATGTGATCGTGGATGAGAATCAGATCGCGCCCGACGCTCCACTGATGAACGAATCTCTCAAGGATGAAATTCGGCAGGCTCTGGATACGTTAAAAGAGCGGGAACGGCGGGTAATCAAAATGTATTTTGGTATTGATCGTGATTATGCCCTCACCCTGAACGAAATCGGTGAGGAGTTTAGTCTGACCCGTGAACGGGTGCGGCAGATTAAGGAAAAGGCTATTCGCCGTCTGCGTCACCGTTCACGGAGTAAAACGTTAAGAACCTATTTAGGATAATCACTCGTAAGGAGGTGATAACACGTGGTTGAGGTAACTGTACGGGAAGGTGAAATGCTCGAAAGGGCTTTGCGCCGTTTCAAGAAAAAATGGGAACGGGCCGGAGTCTTGCGCGAGATTAAGCGTAAGTCCTTCTATGTAAAGCCCAGCGATGAAAAACGCACGGCGCTGAAAAAAACACGCCGTCGTTTAGCCCGTTTGGCTTCCCACTAACCTACCATTTTGTTAGTTGAAAAAGGTTCGGGGTTTTCCTCGGGCCTTTTTTATTTTTTACCATGCTTATACGCAGTATTTCCGGAGTTCGGGGTCTGACGGCAACGCACCTGACGCCGGCGGTTGTTCGTCGGTACGCCCAGGCGATTCATCAATTTTTGCCGAAAGGCGCCGTTATTCTGGGACGTGATACCCGCCCTTCCGGCGAGGCGCTTAGCCGGGCCCTCGCCGAAACCCTGATCGCTTTGGGGCGCGACGTAGTGGACTGTGGGATAGTACCGACGCCGACGGTTCAATTTGTGGTCGAAAGGAACGCGGCGGCAGGCGGAATTATTGTTACCGCCAGCCACAATCCGATCGAATGGAACGGCTTGAAATTTGTCCGTGGTGACGGAACTTTCTTCCATCCCCGGGAATGTGAACAATTGTTTATTCTGGTAGACACCGGGGAAGCCCCCGACAATGCCGTGAAACCAGGAACATATCTTCCGGATAACAGCGCCCTGCAAAAACATGTAACTCATATTGTAAATCTGAAATGCATTGATTTACAAACTATCCGGGGCCGCCGGTTTCGGGTGGTGATTGATGCCGTGAACGGGGCCGGGGCGACGGCCCTGCCGATGTTGCTGGAGACTTTGGGATGCGAAGTCGTTAAGGTAAATTGCGAATTAACAGGTGATTTTGTCCGCGGCGCCGAACCGCTGCCCGAGAACCTGGCCACACTTTGCGAAACCGTGAAAGCCGTTTCCGCGGACGTGGGGTTCGCGGTGGACCCGGACGCCGACCGACTGGCGGTGGTTTCGGAAAAAGGGATACCTTTGGGGGAAGAATACACGCTGGTCCTGGCCGTGGAGGGATACCTGCTCACCACCGGCCGGCAGGAAACGTTCGTGACCAATCTGTCCAGTTCCATGGCGCTGGACAAATTAACGGAACGTTACGGTTGCACCGTGGAACGATCGGCCGTGGGCGAAATCAATGTGGTTCGAAAGATGTTGGAATTGAATGCTAATTTGGGAGGCGAGGGAAACGGTGGTGTCATATTAAGAGAAGCCCATCTCGGGCGTGATTCCCTGGTGGGCGCGGCCCTGGTGTTGAATCGCATGGCGCTATCGAAAAAGTCGCTGAGTGTGATCCACGCCGAATTGCCGCAATTTGAAATCGTAAAGGATCGGGTCGGGTTAAAAGGAATCCGGGTGGAAAAATTATTGGAACAAGTGCGCCGCCTTTTTGATGACGCCGCAGTTAACAACGAAGACGGACTCAAATTTACCTGGGACGATCGTTGGATTCACCTGCGCAAATCGAACACGGAACCGATCCTGCGTATTTACGCCGAAGCGCCGACCGGCGAACAGGCCCGTCAATTGATTCAAAAAATTAAAGGTCTTTTTCAGTGAATTCCCCTACCGCGATTGTGGAAGCGGCACCGCCGATCGATGAAGTCGGCGTCAACGAACGGGTGGCGCGTTTGTTTACCCGCAGCATTAAAAAGGAGGCCAAGCTCCGGGCGCTTACCATGACGCTAAGCATGCTGGACCTGACGACTCTGGAAGGAAAGGATTCGCCCGGCAAGGTAAAACAACTTTGTTACAAAGCGGCTCATTTGCACGACGTTTATCCCGGTTTGCCGATGGTGGCGGCGGTTTGTGTTTATCCGTCGCTGGTGTCCGTTGCCCGAAAAGCACTGGCCGGGACCGACATTAAGGTGGCCTCGGTAGCCACGGCTTTCCCCAGCGGAATGACCGCTCTTAAGCTTAAGTTGGAAGAAGTAAAGCAGGTGGTGGAAGACGGTGCCGACGAAGTGGATATGGTACTTTCCCGCGGTCGTTTTTTGCGGGGGGATTACGCGTATGTTTTCGATGAAATCGCGGCGGTGAAAACGGCGTGTGGGCCAGCCCACCTGAAAGTGATTCTTGAAACCGGTGAATTGGTGACGCTGGATAACGTGCGTCGCGCCAGTGATCTGGCCATGGCCGCCGGAGCCGATTTTATCAAGACCTCCACCGGCAAAGTCAGTCCCGCTGCTACTCCGCCGGTAGTGTTGGTTATGTTAGAGGCGATTCGCGATTATTATTTCCGTACCGGGAGGAAAGTAGGCATGAAGCCGGCCGGCGGCATAAAAACCGCGAAACAGGCCATCCAATACTTAGTAATGGTGCGGGAGACTCTGGGCCAGGCCTGGCTGACCCCCGACCGGTTTCGGTTCGGAGCCAGTTCGCTGGCCAACGATGTTTTGATGCAAATTGTCAAACAAACCACCGGTGTGTACCAGTCCGGGGATTATTTTTCCATCGATTGAGGAGGCCAACATGACCAAAGAAAAAAAGCGCCTGAAAGTGGCTAATCCGCACATTGATTACGACACTGTTTGGACGTACGCCCCGGCTCCGGAAAGTACCGATCACATTCATTTAAAGCGGCGTTACGAACTGTTTATCAATGGTGAATTTGTTCCTCCCGTAAAGGGAAAATATTTTGCCACCGTTAATCCGGCCACCGAAGAAAAATTGGCGGAAGTTCCCGAAGCCACCGGGGAGGATATTGATAAGGCCGTTGCGGCGGCTCGTTCGGCTTTCGAAAAGGTGTGGTCCCCCATGCCTCCCGCGGAACGGGGCAAGTACATATATCGTATCGCCCGCCTGTTGCAGGAGCGGGCCCGGGAATTTGCCGTAATCGAATCCTTAGACGGTGGAAAACCGATCCGCGAATCCCGGGATATCGATATTCCCCTGGCGGCGGCCCACTTTTTTTACTATGCCGGTTGGGCGGATAAACTGGAGTATGCCTTTCCGGGACGAAAAACACGTCCGTTGGGTGTGGCCGGTCAGATTATTCCCTGGAATTTCCCATTGCTCATGGCGGCGTGGAAAATCGCGCCGGCCCTGGCGACGGGCAACACGGTGGTGCTGAAAACGGCCGAGACAACCCCCCTCACGGCGATGAAACTGGCCGAACTGTTCCAGGACGCGGAACTGCCTCCGGGAGTGGTAAACATTGTGACCGGGGGTGGGAAAACGGGACAGATGATTGTGAATCATCCGGACGTGGATAAGATTGCTTTTACCGGTTCCACCGAAGTGGGTAAATATATCCGTAAGGCGCTGGCCGGCACGGGGAAACGATATACCCTGGAATTGGGGGGAAAGGCGGCAAATATTATTTTCGAAGACGCGGCCGTCGACCAGGCCGTGGAAGGAATCATCAACGGGATATTTTTCAACCAGGGACATGTCTGTTGTGCCGGTTCACGCCTTTATGTACAGGAAAGTATCGCGCCGGAAATCCTGCGCAAGCTAAAGGATCGCATCGCGACCCTGATTGTCGGCGATCCCCTGGATAAAAATACCGATATCGGAGCGATTAATTCCCGGATGCAATTGGAAAAGATCGAATCCTATGTTCGGATCGGCAAGGAAGAGGGGGGCGCGATTTTTCAACCGCCCTGCAAATTACCCGCCAAGGGGTACTGGCACCCCCCTACCCTGTTTACCGATGTTTCCCAGTCCCACCGAATTGTACAGGAGGAGATATTCGGACCGGTGTTGCCGATTCAGACTTTTCGGACGGTGGATGAAGTAATCACCAAGGCCAACAACACGCCTTACGGCCTCTCCGGTGGAGTCTGGACGGACAAAGGGGCAAAGATATTCAAGGTTACCAAACAGATTAGGGCCGGTGTTGTCTGGGCCAACACGTACAATAAATTCGATCCCACCTCCCCCTTCGGCGGTTACAAGGAGAGCGGTCTGGGGCGCGAGGGGGGCTTGCAGGGATTGTTGCCTTATGTGGAGTTGGTATGAATAAGCGTTTGGATATTCGTAAAACGTACAAATTATATATTAATGGAAAATTTCCCCGGACGGAATCCGGCCGGTATTACGAATGGCGGGCGGTTGGGGGTTCACCGGTGGTGAATATTTGTCGCGGATCGCGAAAGGATTTTCGCGAAGCGGTAGTGGCGGCCCGGAAGGCTTTCGGATCGTGGATGGGCCGAACCGCGTACAACCGCGGTCAGATTCTCTATCGTATTGCTGAGATGCTGGAAGGCCGGCGCAGACAGTTTGTCGATGAATTGCAATTGCAGGGGGCGAAAAAACAAGCGGCGGAAAGGGAAGTCGATATGGCTGTTGACCGGCTGATCTATTATGCCGGTTGGGCTGATAAGTATCAGCAGGTATTCAGTTGTGTGAACCCGGTGGCCCAGCCCTATTTTAATTTTTCGGTGCCGGAAGCGACCGGCGTGGTGTCGATTGTGGCTTCGGAAACATCTTCCCTTCTGGGGTTGGTTTCGGTGGCAGCTCCGGTGATCGTGGGTGGAAATACGACCGTGGTCCTGGCCTCTAACACCAAGCCGTTGTGTGCGCTCACCTGGGCGGAAGTATTGCAAACGTCGGATGTTCCCCCCGGCGTGGTCAACATAATTACCGGGTTTCGTGAGGAATTGCTGGAGCATTTCGCTTCCCACATGGATGTAAATGCGATCGTGTATTGCGGGGAAGACTCTTCGGAAATCAAACTGGCGGAAGAAAAATCGGCCCTGAACATAAAACGCACAATTATTCTACCCGACCGGGATTGGGATAACCCGGAGGCCCAGGGCCCCTATCATATAATGAAAACACAGGAAATAAAAACCACCTGGCACCCGGTTGGTGTTTAATCCCGGAACCCGACGAAGGGTT
>JAADGP010000161.1 GCA_013152315.1 FCB group bacterium | reverse complement strand
GGTACGCCTACCTCGAAGACGGCAGTTATAGCGGCAAACGATCATATCGCCGGGGAATGAAGCACGGCGAATGGGTGGACTGGTACCACAACAAACAAAAGAGTTTTGCCGGTACTTACAAAGATGACAAAAAAACCGGTATTTGGACCTGGTGGTATTATTCAGGCGAAAAAATGAGTACCGTTGAATTTCGCGACGGTGAAATCGTCTGGGAAAAATGTTTCAACAAGGACGGATCGGAACGCGACTGTTCCGATCTCTTCGACCCGAATGACCCGGTACGCGAGGAACCATAGACAACTATTCCTTAACTTGACCGCTCCCATCCCCTTTTATTTTTCTTTTACCATGGGGACGAAGCGCACCGGAATGGTATTTATCGTTTTAATCGACCCGTCTTCCCTTTTTTCCACCACCAACAAATCCTGTCCCCACCACTGCGGTCCCGTAGGGATTACCATTCGGCCGCCGGGTTTTAGTTGTTCCACCAATTTGGGCGGAATTTGCTCGGGGGCGGCGGTTACAATAATCCGATCGAAGGGGGCCTCTTCCGGCCAGCCCTGGTAACCATCGCCAATGCGGACGGTAACATTGTCATACCCTAATTCACGCAATCGTTCGGCGGCCGCATTTCCCAGTTCCGGGATGATTTCAATCGTGTAAACCTCCCGCGCCAGGCGCGATAATACCGCCGCCTGATAACCCGAGCCCGTTCCTATTTCCAACACTTTGTGCTCAGGGTTCACCTCCAGCAACTCGGTCATATAGGCCACGATATAGGGCTGACTTATGGTCTGTCCGTACCCGATCGGCAACGGCCGATCGGAATAGGCGGCGGACCGCAGATCTTCAGGAACAAAGAGATGACGGGGAACACTTTTCATGGCGGCCAGAACCGATGTGTCCTGCACACCCCGGGCGACAATTTGCCGTTCAACCATTCTTTCCCGTAATAAATCATAATTCCCGTCCACCGCCTGCCCTGAAAGGAAACCGGCAACGATAAGGAAAAACGAGTACCAAATCCCCGCGGATAAAAGCGATATCCTTTTTTTACGGTTCATTATCCTACACCATGTCACCGGAAATGTTATCGACGTTCGTACCGTCCCATAAGGGTGGCCGTGCCGACTATGTGACCCTCCATTGCTTTTTTAAGGTCGCCTAACAGAGCATTTGAATCCAAATCGAGTCGGTCCACATCCAAGGCGTAAAGGGTGAAATAATAGCGATGGGGACCATGACCTCTGGGCGGGCAGGGTCCGCCATAGCCGGTGCGTCGCCAACTATTTATTCCCTGCGTAAGCTCAACCTGTTCATTTGCGGGAATACTATCCTCCAACCCTGTTTTTGTTGCCGGGATATTCCAGGCAATCCAGTGAATCCAGTCGCCCACGGGAGCATCAGGATCAACACAGGTTAACGCAAAACTCTTTACCCCCTCGGGAACCCCCGACCACCTAAGCGGAGGAGAAATATCTTTCCCCTCGCAGGAGTAGACGGCCGGGATGGTTTCACCGTCATTAAATGCGGTTGATAGTAAACGAAACGATGTCATTGTCTCCTCCTTTCCGGTTTGTCCAAAGCCAATTGCCAGATAAAATACAAAGAGTAATAACTGTTTCATTTTACACCTCCTGGCATAACATAACTCATTTCCGGAGAGAAATCAATAGTTGTTCATCCTTTTTCTCGGTTCCTTGCTGTTCAGCGTGTAATTTTGTCAAATCAAACCGCGAATTTTAAGGGTCATAATGATGAAGAAATCATTACTGCTGTTTTTATTGCCGGCTTTCCTGTTTTCCCAGATAAAACCGGACGAAATCTTCTGTAATCGCGCAAAGACGGTCAATCGAATATTAACTTCTTCGAAAAAGGTAACGGAAAACCAGGAAAAAATCGATATGGTTTATTATCGTCTGGTGATAACATTACACCCGGACACCAAAACAATACAGGGTCTGGTAACCGCCCGGGGGATTGTTATCGATTCATTATTTACCAGTTTGGACCTGGACCTTACATCCTCCTTAAATGTCAATACGGTCACAATGGGCGGCGAAACCGTCAGTTACAACCATGCCAACAACCTGTTAACGATTATTCCGCCCGGGGCGGTAAGTCCCGGCGATACAATCGAAGCCGTCATTGATTACGAGGGGACACCACCCGGTTCGGGATTCGGTTCTTTCGCGTTTGATTCTTACAATGATAAAACATTGATCTGGACTCTTTCGGAACCCTACGGCGCCCGCGACTGGTGGCCCTGTAAGGACGATCCGAATGATAAAGCCGACTCCGTTGATCTGGTGATTACCGTACCCACGGGTCTGATCGTGGCATCCAACGGAACTCTGATCGGGAGCAAAAAGGTGAATATCGGCCAAATGGTTTACTCCTGGCATGAATCATACCCCATTACCACCTATCTGGTTTCGCTGGCAATTTACCCATACCAGGTTTGGTATGATGAATATGTTTCGGCCAATAACGACACGATGCCGCTGACTTACTACGTATTCCCCGACCATTACAATGCCGTCAGGACCAATTATTTAAAAACGAAAACCATGATTGCAACCTACGCGGCGCTCTTCGGTGAATACCCATTTATAAATGAAAAATACGGCCACGCCGAATTTGGTTGGGGCGGTGGAATGGAACATCAAACTTTGTCCAGCCTGGGAGGAGCCAGCGAGGGACTGATTGCCCACGAATTAGCGCACCAGTGGTGGGGAGACATGGTTACCTGCGCCAGTTTTCACCATATCTGGCTAAACGAAGGATTCGCGACTTATTCCGCCGCCTTGTGGCAGGAAGCGAAATACGGTAAGTCAGCCTACCATAATCTCATGCGTTCCCTTGCCTATTACGGACCCGGCACTATCTACGTGGAAACACCCGAAAGAGTGGAAACGATTTTTAATTACAATCTTTCCTATAAAAAAGCTTCCTGGGTCTTGCACATGCTCAGAAACGTAGTCGGTGATTCGACCTTTTTCCAAATCTTCAAAGCCTACGGTTCCGATCCCGATTTTCGTTACGGGACAGCTACAACGGAACAATTCAGAGACCTTTGCGAAGCCGTTTCGGGAAAGGATCTTGATTCCTTTTTCGAACAGTGGATTTACCAGAGCTATTATCCGATTTACCGGTTCAGCTATTATCAATCCAACGACAGTTTGTTCCTGACCATCAATCAAACTTCCAGCGGCCAGGTAACTTTCGATATGCCCATCGATATCCGTATCACCTGCACCGATACCGTCATCAATACCGTAGTCCGCAATAACCGCAACCACCAGCAATATCAACTTCCGTTGCCACCCGGAGAAAATGTGGTCAACGTCAAATTGGATCCCGACAACTGGATCCTGAAACAAGTATCGTATATGGTGGACGTTGATCCGTCAAATCCTCCCCTGCCGCTTTCCTTTCAACTGTTTCCGGCCTATCCCAATCCGTTTAACGCCCGTACGAGTATTTCCTATGCCCTGCCGTACCCCGGGCCGGTTGACATTTCGATCATCGATTTAGCAGGACGAATCACTAAATCATTTACGTTACAAAATTCGGCGGGCTATCATAAAATCATCTGGGATGGCAAGGATCAATCCGGTCGTCCGGCCTCCTCCGGCGTTTATTTCATTAACGCAACTTTCAATCAAATAAACATTACCGAAAAAGTAAGTCTGTTGCGATAATCTCCGTTTCGGATTTTTAATTATGCCTTCGATCCATGCAAAAGTATTTTGCAAGTATGCCAAGACCACAAGAAGCCGTGGTGGAAGTTGAAAATTGAGGGACATTAAAAGTGTGTCATTTCCGTTTTATCAGGAGCCCCATAAACCGGTGACAAACATATTTCACACACTCCCAATATTTGCTGTGCTTCGTCGCGGTCTCCGCCACGCATCACGTTTCACGTCCACGAATGGAAAATACAATCATTCCGTTATGAAGGTCCTCTCCAAACTCATTCCCCTGCTGAGCTTCATTTTTATCACCTGCGGGCCAATTCCCCGCACGACCGCGTGGTATGATTCCGGCACGAAAAAAACCGTGGAAATGGTGCGGGTCGCACGACCGGGCAATGGTCAGGATTCCATCGTGGTGCAAATAATCCAATACTATCCTAACGGCATGACGGCCTCCAGCACGCAATTCCAGGGAGCAATAAAGCAGGGCCTTGCCCAGGCATGGTACGCAAACGGAAGTCTTAAATACAAAGGCAAATATTCGCAGGGTAAAAAGGAAGGGAAATGGCAATATTTTTCCGCCACCGGCAACCTCGATTCGGTTCGATATTATGTTCAGGGCATGCTCAATGGAAAAGCCATTGATTATTTCCCGAATGGGCAAATCCGGGAAAAGAGATATTACACCGGCAACCGTTTAAACGGCCCGTATGCGCAATATGATGCCGGCGGCATTCAAAGGATTAAGGGAGCATTCAAAAACGATTATCCGGACGGGAAATGGGTCTGGCGAAATGAAAAGGGACAACCCGATTCAGTCCGCACCTTCGACACCGGCGCGCTCCAGGGACCATGGCTTGATTACTACCCCAACGGGAAAATAAAATTGAGAAAAACATATCTGCGGAACCGGCTCCATGGCAAATACGAAGAATACTCCGCTTCCGGAAAACCGATCACGAAAGGAAAATACGCAAACGGAGTTCCTCACGGACAATGGATATGGTGGGATCGGGACGGGAGCAAACAACGGTTAATCACTTTCGAACGGGGCGTTAAGACAGGACCGTTTAAGGTCTGGAAACCCAACGGCAAACTTTCGCTTACCGGTGAATACGTCCTGGATCTGAAAGATGGTGAATGGCGCTGGTACCGCGACGGGAAAAAACTGGATTCGCTGGTCACGTACCAGCGAGGATACCGGCAAGGCCCCGTAAAAGTATGGCATAATAATGGAGAATTATATCTGAAAGGCGTTTATTCATTTGACAAACCGGACATGAAATGGATTTGGTATTCCAAGAACGGACAAGTCGATTCCATAAAACATTACGCAGACGGTGTTCTGAACGGAATTATCAAACGGTATCATAAAAACGGAAGACCGGCCTATGTCGCGTCCTACAAACAGGGAAAACTGGATGGCCTCCTCGAAACCTATTATCCGAATGGAGCGCGGGAATCGAAATGGACGTATGTGGACAGTCTCCGGTCCGGTGAATACAAGCTATGGTCCCGTTCCGGGCTTCCGGAAGAAGAGGGAACCTATGTCGACGATAAACCGCACGGACTAATCACCCGCCGCTATTCCAACGGCGGTATTTCGACCATGGCCTATTATTCGAACGGCGTCCTGAACGGAATCTTGCGCGTCTTCAGTCCTTCCGGCGTAATCGTAAAAGAACAATTCTACGCCGACGGAATTTTGCAATCACAGTTTGAATATCATAACAATGGTCGTATTAAAGAGATTAGTCTTTACCGGGGCGGTGATTTGGTATTCCAAAGAACCTGGAATGAATTGGGGATTGAGACAACCAGGCCGGAGTACATGGAAGGTCTTTACACAAAAAGTGAATTGTATTTGTCGGGCGCGCCCAAATACGAAGTAACGTATAAGGGGATGTTCAAACATGGTGTCGAATGGTATTACAACGAGGATCGTACCTGGCGGGCCGTAAATCTTTACGACAACGGGCTGATCCGCTTAAAACGGCAATGGGAAAAGGGCGAACCATTTTCCAGGGATGAAATATTCGTCGATGGTCAATTGGTTGCAAGCACAGGACCGGAATAGAGACAGGTTCGTCTCCATGACAGACTCTGACATGCATTTCGCCGGCCGGGGATACCCGGCGGATCTCAAACCCGGGTCTTTCTCTCCACCCGTTTCAACCGAAATTTCGGATCGTTTTTCGCCCGGATTTCCGTGATTCCGGTTTCCGGATCAATATAAAAAATGAAGTCGTTGGCATGGACGCGCCACCGGCTGTTTTCCTTGTCGACAAATCCTCCATTCCACCGGAAACCGGGCGATAATTTCTTCGGTAATACCAACCCTTCCCCGATAATATTTAACCAGGCGGAATCGGATAACCAGGTGGCGTAGGTTTTAAAATCCGGTTTAATCTCAATAAACGTTGGCAAATCAATCAGGTGCCAGAGGGAATTGTTTTTTGAAGCAAGCGCCGGATACCCGAATTCATCCGTGGTAAACGTTAACGTCTCTTCGGTACGAAAGCGCTTCTTTTGCACTTCGAAAACCCACTGTTCACTCTCCCGTCCCAACAATGACCACTCGACCTCCGCTTCAATTTCCAGCGGGGCAACCCGATCGTCTTTCCCAGGTGAGAAATAAGTACAGACCGTTCCATTTCGCGCCCCTTCCGCGAAAACCACCGGCAAGGTCGGCGCGCCCAAAGCGGGATTCGATTGCAACTGCAGGTGAATATGGGGGACCGGGGAACGCCCCGAATTTCCGCAATAGCCCAATAATGCGCCCCTTTGCACCTGCTGGCCGGGAACGACGACCACGCTCCCCTGTTTAA
>JAADGP010000036.1 GCA_013152315.1 FCB group bacterium | reverse complement strand
TCGGTGGGCGATGGCAGGCTCGAACTGCCGACCTCTGCCGTGTGAAGACAGCGCTCTGACCAACTGAGCTAATCGCCCAATCTACATTACACAATTTTTTAATAGCTTGGCGATTAGTGAAGTTGCCTGTCCCGCATCCCGATGTGTCGGGATCGGGAAGCTAATCGCCCGATGTATTCTAACGATTCTTAAACAGCCTGGCAATCAGGTCCGCTTCCGCGAAGTAAGGAGCGGAAAACCTATCACTCGTAAAAAAAAGCGCAAAACGAGTTGGGAACAAATCCCGGCACCCGCAAATTTACTGGTAGTTATTTCGGGAATCAATACGCATGAAAACCACCGCTTTGCAAATCCGTCACACGGAAGTTGTCAATGACCTGCTCCTGATCAAATGGTCCGACGACCACGAAAGCTTCATTCCTTTAACAACCTTGCGGGACAATTGTCCCTGCGCCCACTGCGCCGGTGAAACGGATGTTTTGGGTAACGTCTATATCGGGCCGCCCCAGCGAAAAACCGCAGAAAGTTATCTATTATCCGACCTGGAGATCATCGGTTATTACGCCTTGCGACCTTTTTGGAAAGACGGCCACGATTCAGGTATTTACACCCTCGATCGCCTGAAGGAACTGGCGGCCGCGGAAGTTCCTTAATCCCTTTCCCGCGGCGTTCAACCCCTTTCTATTTAATCCTTATAAATACCCCATCTGTTCAACCTTCAGGAGAATATCCTGGACCAGGATCTCCGGTTCGGTCGTGCTTGAGTCAATCACAATCTCCGGATTCTCCGGTGGTTCATAAGGATCGTCAATTCCGGTAAACTGCTTTATGATTCCCTGACGAGCCTTGGCATATAAACCTTTTACATCCCGTTCTTCGCAGACTTCCAACGGCGTACTGACGTAGACCTCAATGTATCCGCCGTAACCGGAAATCAGTTCCCGGTTGAACCGGCGGTCCGCTTTGTACGGCGCGATCGGGGCGCAAATGGCGATGCCGCCGTTCTTGGTGATTTCACTGGCCACAAAACCAATCCGCCGGACATTGAGGGAGCGATGTTCCTGGGAAAATCCCAATTCGCTGGACAGGTGCGTGCGAACAATATCTCCATCCAGCAAGGTAACCGGTCGGCGTCCGTCTTCCAAAAGCTTCACCAGCAACCCTTTTGCCAGGGTTGATTTACCCGATCCCGACAGGCCGGTGAAAAAGATGGTAAACCCGCGCTTGTTAAGCGGCGGACGGGCCCGGCGTAATTCTTCCACCACTTCGGGAAAGGAAAACCACTCCGGGATCTCCAATCCTTTGTCAAGACGGCGGCGGAGCTCGGTACCGGAAATGGATAAGACGCGCGCGCCTTCCGGCACTTCATCAATGGCCTCGTATTCGGCACGGTCCTCAACGTAAACCATCATACGGAAGGGAACCATCTTAATTCCCAACTCTTCCTCATGCTGTTTCAGCAAGTCCTGCGCGTCATACGGACCATAAAACGGGTTGTCCTGACTGTCATTCCCCGGGCTGGCGTGATCCCGCCCGACAATGAAGAAACTGCAGCCATAATTTTTCCGGATGATGGCATGCCACAATGCCTCCCGGGGTCCTCCCATTCGCATCGCCAGCGGCAACAGACTCAGCATGGCCGTTCCGACCGGATAACGATCCAATATCTTTTCATAGCAACGAACCCGGGTATAGTGGTCCACGTCACCCGGTTTTGTCAGTCCCACGACGGGATGAATAAGAATGTTGGCTTCGACTTCGTTGGCCGCTCGTACGGTCAATTCCACATGCGCACGGTGCATCGGATTGCGCGTCTGAAAAGCAACAATCCGTTCCCAACCGTGTTTTATGAATTGTTCTCTCAGTTCTTTGGGGGTGTGCCTTAAAAGTTGGTAATCATAGTGTTTGGGTAAGGAAATCCCCTCTAATTCTCCGCCCACGTAATAGGGGTTCGAATAATTCAACAAGTAATTCACCGCCGGATGCGTGTCATCCATAGTACCGAAAACCTGTTCGGCTTCCTTTTTTAAATCGGGCTGCCACACGTCTTCCACCGTGAGGACCGCCAACGCGAAGCCTTCCTTATCGCGCAAAACCAATTTACCGCCTGATGATAACCGGGAGGCAACATCTTCGGTAATATCAAGGGTAATCGGCATCGGCCACAAAACACCGTTTGCAAGCCGCATGGAGGCAACTACCGAATCATAGTCAGTCTGTGTCATAAAACCGCGCAACGGGGAAAACCCTCCGTTCAGCAACAGTTCCAAATCACATATTTGACGATCATTCAACGTCCAGGAAGGATAATCAATGCTTTCATCATGCAATTCCAAAGCACGTTCAGCAGATACCAATAAATCAATCAGTTCGCCCCCGTGGGGTAAAATCAAATCTCCAGACACAATTTTCTCCTAATTTTTTTCTTATTTATTTGTTCAAACAGAATTGTTGTATGCAAAAACACGGGGCGAATTTACATCCGCCAAAGCGATCTGAATATGACTTACTTAACGATGTGATATTCAAACATAGATTCGTGAAACGTGTCGGAGCGCAGCGACTGTTGGGGAAACGTGATTATTTGAAACGTGATGCGTGAATAAAAGACCCAAGAACCAAGAACCAAGAACCAAAGGACCGAGAGTGGGGAGCTGTAGAATTGTTGCTTTTTTGGTTCTTGGAATTTGGTTCTTGGTTCTTGGTTCCTGCCTTGGAAAAGATAGTAGACTCCACCCTCGCGACAGGGTTATTTTTCATTAATGAATAAGGAACCTCTGTTCCGGCTTACATCGGTTTCCAAGTCGATTGGTGGTAAAACATTGTTGGATAATATTTCCCTCCAAATCGAAGCCGGTGATTTTTTATCGATTCTGGGACCGTCCGGCGCCGGAAAATCAACCCTTCTCCGGCTTTTTAACGGTCTTGACTCGCCCACCGCCGGAACAATCGAATATCAGGGAAAACCGTTGTTCAGTTATCCCATGACCGGGTTGCGAAAACGGGTGGGAATGGTTTTCCAGAATCCTGTAATGGTGCGGGGCACCGTCCGGGATAACCTGCTCCTGACTCAACGGTGGGAACAACCATCGACGAACCTGGCGGAAGAAACCTTGGTTTCCGTACTGGCGCAGGTCGATCTGTCTCCCGCGATTCTCGATCAGGATACGAAAACCATTTCCGGTGGGGAAAAACAACGCGTCGCTCTGGCGCGGGTTTTGCTCAATAAACCGGAAGTGCTTTTACTGGATGAACCTACCGCTAACTTAGACCCGCAACTGGCACGACGTATCGTTCGCCTGATTCATCAATTGTTCAAACAATTGAAGCTTACCATTATTATGGTTTCCCACGATTATTCCCTGTTAAGCAAATACACCACCAGAATCGCCTTTCTGATCGGGGGACGAATCGTTGAGGAAGGCGCCGCGGATATTCTGGAGCAACCGTCTACCGAAACGGTGAAAACCTTTTTAGCCAAAGGGGCAATATGAGCCAGTCTTTTTACGTAATTACCTGGACCGATGTCCTGGTGTCGTTCGTCCTTGTCGCCATCAGCCTGGGGCTCATCCGCTGGTGGAAGATCGGGCTGGAAAAAACCCTCCTGATCGGTACATTACGCACGTTTGTCCAACTTGCCGCCATGGGGTATGTGCTCACTTTTTTCTTTCAGCAACGCCACTGGCTTTTCATGGTAACCTTGGTTTCCCTGATGATCCTGATTGCCGGTTTCGAAGGTTATCGTCGTGAAAAGGAATTTCGGATTCCACACTATTTTGTAATCATAACCGGATCGTTATTTTTCACGGTCTTTATCGTATTGGGGATAATCCTGAAGTTTATCTTAGACGTGCAACCCTGGTATTATCCCTATGCCATGATTCCCATTGCGGGGATGATTATCGGCAACGCCCTGAATTCCACAACCCTCACGACAAACCGTTTTATCGGCGAATTGCAACACCGGGACCAGGAAATCGAAATGTTGCTTTCATTAGGTGCACCGGCTCGGGTGGCCGTGCAGGATTCCTTAAGAAACGCGATACGCGCCGCACTGATTCCGAACATTAATTCCTTAATGATGGTCGGCCTGGTGCAACTTCCCGGGGTAATGACCGGCCAAATTTTATCCGGGGTGGATCCTCTTATCGCGGTACGTTACCAGATTATGATTATGTACATGTGGATAACCACGGTAATTATCGTCGATATCCTGGTATTGGCTTTTGTCTACCGACAGTTTTTCACCCCCCGGATTCAACTACGCCGCCATCTTCTCTTAAAAAAGTATCCCTGATAACGGATATTCGTTCCTCAGGGGTAAACAGCAAAGAGACACCCCCGGTAACGATGTACGACTAATGTATCGTCAATCGACGATCAGCACATCGGCTGTCATTTCTTTTGGAATCGGCAGTTCCATTAATTTTAAAATCGTGGGACCGATGTCCGGGAGGATTCCTTCCGGCACGAGTTTTTTCTCCTTCGCGTCTTTCGCGATATAAATGCACTCCACCGGATTAATCGAGTGGCTGGTACGGGTTTCGCCGGTCTCGTAATCAATCATCTGGTCGGAATTACCGTGGTCGGCCGTGAGCAGAATACGGCCATCCAGTGCCAATACACGCTCCACAATTTTAACTACGCATTTATCCAATACTTCGATTGCCTTCTTGGCCGCGTCAAAATTACCGGTGTGACCTACCATATCGCCGTTGGCGTAATTTACCAGGATAAAGGCATAAGGATTGTGTTCTAAACGTTTCAGCAATTCCGCCGTCACTTTGTAAGCTTCCATTTCCGGATGTTCGGCAAAGCTGGAAGGGTCAAGAGTACTTTTAATTTCCACCTGATCTTCATTCGGATAGGGCGTGGTGGACTTGCCGTTGAAAAAGCTTGTCACGTGGCGAAACTTTTGGGTCTCGGCGATTCTAAGCTGTCGCAAACCGGCCTCGGCGATAATTTCGCCCACCAGCCGGTCAAGCCCTTCGGGCCCTTCTTCCAGGCTGGCCAGCAAATAATTCTCAAATTCATCATAATAACGGGTCAATCCCAGATACGTCACTTTCGGTCTCCGGGTAAGCTTTCCCGGATAATTCGGATCAACGAAAGCCCGGGACAGTTGAATGGCCCGATCCTGGCGATAGTTGGTATGAACAAGGCAATCGCCGTCGGCGACGCCGGTATACCCATTGATCACGTGGGGAAGGATGTACTCGTCAACCATCTCCACCCCGGAAGGCGTTTTGTCGTTTTCATAAGACGTTTTTACGGCGCTTTCGGGATCTTCCGCCGTGCGACCCTCCGCGTCGACAATACAGCGATAGGCCCGATCCGTCAGTTCCCAATTCCTGCCCCGGTCCATCCCGTAGTAGCGTCCCATGATCGTTCCCACCGTACAATTTCCGACCGCTTCCATTTTTCTGCGAAGAATACGCAAATATTCCAGGCAGCTTCGGGGCGGCGTGTCCCGCCCGTCCAGAAACGGATGGACGACGATTTTTCCGTCCGGATTTTCACGACGGGCCTCTTCCATCAACTTGAACAAATGATCCTGATGGGCATGAACCCCCTCGTCCTGCAATAAACCCAGGAAATGCAACTGGGAATTGTTGGTCTTCCAGTGCCGGATCAAGGATTTCCAATGGTCGGACTGAAACAGCGTCCCATCCATTAATTGATCGTTGATCCGTTTCAGTTCCTGAACGATAATCCGTCCGGCACCCATACTCAAGTGACCGACCTCGCTGGATCCCTGGAATCCTTCCGGCAATCCAACCGCTTCGCCGGAGGCTTTCAAAAGTGTCCATGGGTATTGGTCCCGGTAAGAATCAAGATTGGGTGTATGGGCGGCCAAAACGGCATTGCCCCGCGGGTCTTCGTTGTGGCCCACGCCGTCCAAAACGATCAGAACGACCGGTTTCATACCAGTATTTTTGTCAAACATTCCAGGTTGTGCTCCTTCCAAAGAAAAATTTAATGCGAGAAAACATGGAATGAAGTTCCGACTGCAGGACGGAGAGTAAAAAGAACAAAATGTACGAATTCACAATCCTTCCATATCTTTGAAGACCCAAGAACCAAGACCCAAAGGACCAAAAGGCGGGAACCCACACCTTATTTTTGGTTCTTGGAATTTGGTTCTTGGGTCTTTTACTCACGCATCACGTTTCAAATAATCACGTTTCCCGTCGGTTATTAAAAACTCTTGTATTTATCCTGTAACGGCTGTAAAATACTTACGAGAAACTTACGAGTATATTATGAGCACGTCACTAACACCAAAACAACAGCGTTTTCTGACCTTCGTCCGGCGTTACACCCTGCAGAATGGTCACGCGCCGTCGTACGAAGAAATCATGACTGCGCTGGGATTTTCTTCTTTAGGGACGGTCAACTGGTACGTCAAAACCCTCACCCACAACGGGTACCTTGACCGGTCCAAGGGTCCCAACGGCAAGCGGGCACTGACCCTCATCGGCGAACCCACTGCGCCGGCCCGCTTGCCGTTGCTGGGACTCATCGCCGCCGGCGAACCCATCGAAGCCCTGGAAAACGCCGAATCCGTGGATGTTCCGCCGCCTTTCGCCCACCCGGATAATTTTGTGCTCAAGGTGAAAGGATACTCCATGATCGAAGACCACATTGAGGACGGCGATTACATCATTGTCCGCAAAACCCGGACCGCCGAATCGGGGCAGGTCGTGGTGGCGCTCATCAACGGCGAAGCAACCCTGAAACGCTACTACCCCAAGACAAACGGCGTGGAACTGCATCCCCGTAACCCGGACTACCCCGTAATCCGGGTCAACCCCAACGACAATTTCCACATCCAGGGCGT
>JAADGP010000053.1:6696-8996 GCA_013152315.1 FCB group bacterium | reverse complement strand
CTTCTCACGCTGACCGGGATCGGGATTTATAAATCCCGTAAGGTAAAGACCCAATCCGACTTTTCCATTGCCGGCAGGACATTAACACCCTGGATACTGGTGGGGACCATGCTGGCAACCTGGATCGGTACCGGATCGATCCTTGGGAATGCCGGAAAGACATACGAAACGGGCCTGGCCGCTTTTTTGTTGCCCCTGGGAGGCGTTTTGGGTATTGTTTTGCTCACGCAGATTGCCGCCAGGGTCCGGAATTTTGAGAAATTTACCGTTCCCGAAATCATTGGCGAACGGTACGGACAATTTGCCCGCCTGTTGTCGGTGATTGCCTTGGTCCTGGCCTATTTGGTGATCGTGAGTTATCAGTACAATGCCGGCGGGGCTGTTATTGTAACCATTTTCACGGATGACACCGGACGTTCGCTTTTTACCCCTGAAACCGCTACGGTCTTCGCCGCGGTCTTTATCATTGCCTATACCATGTTGGCCGGTCTTATCAGCGTGGCCTACACCGATGTGGGCAACGGGATTATTATGCTGGTTTCCCTCGTGGTGGCTTTTCCGGTATTGTGGATTAAAGCGGGGGGCTGGACCGGAATGACGGAGGCTTTCGCGCTCATGGGCAAGCCGGAGCATATGCAGTTGTTCGGAATTTATTCCAAAATGGACATCATTAATTTCTGTCTGCCGCCCTTTTTGCTTGTTCTGGGCGACGCCAACATGTACCAGCGCTTTTCCGCCAGTAAAAACGCCCGGGGCGCCAAGAGCGCCACGTGGATATTGGTTTTCGCGGTTTTGTTTGTGGAATTGTTGATCATTGCTTCCGCCTGGGTGAGTTCCAGCATGATTCCCGAGGCCGCCAACGGACGGTATGTGTTGATCTATGCCGCCCATCGCTTTCTCCCTCCTCTGCTCGGGGCGGTGATGCTTACGACCATAGTGGGAATTATTATTTCCACCGCCGATTCGTATTTACTGGTCCCCGCGACAACGCTGATTCGTGACGTGTACATGAATTTCATCAATCGCAACGCCGGCGAAATGAAAATTGTCCTGTTGAGCCGGTTGGTGGTATTGGGACTGGGATTGCTCGCTTACGCGATTTCACGCGGCTTTGCCGAATCGGCCGGATTCTTTGAACGGGCGCTCTATGCCTACACCATATACGGGGCGGCGATCACTCCCGCCCTGGTAGCGGCGCTTTTCTGGAAAGGAGCCACCAGAGAGGGGGCCGTCGTGTCCATTATTGCGGGCACCGTGATGACCCTGATCTGGAAGAATGTCGGTTTTATTAAAGCGTGGTTGCCGGCGCAATTTTATGAAAATGTGGACGAGGTGTTGCCCGCCATTACCGTTTCGGTGATCTGTCTTATTGTCGTGAGCCTGCTGACCGGAAAGAAACCGGTTGACGAGGTTTGACCAAGACGGATTTTGGATAAGGGGTGCGGCCTGTTATATTCTGGCCGCTAAGGGGGGATTGTTTTTTTGCAAATGCGATTGGTCCGGGTGCAAATCGCGCCGGTAATATTCGAATGTCTTGCCGGTTCCCTGCCAGTTTTCCACGCGGTTGATGATACGAACATCGCCGGAAAAGCGCGAAGAAATTCCCAATTCCACGTGTCCGGTAATATAACGCACCGTTTCCCGTTTCTTGGCCCAGCTCAAATAAACCCGCTTTAGCATCTTCGCGTACCCGTTCCCCTTGTAATGCGACTTGATTACGAATGCGTATGTGTATAATGTGTTGCCTTTGCCGAAGTTCTCATCCAGACGTGCCCACGGTTCGTGACTCAGCTCCTCCAGGGGAACACCGATGATATAGCCGATAATTTCTCCCCGGTAACGGGCGATAAACGGAAGGGAACCCGGCTTGTTGAAATAACGATGGATTGTGGCCTTGGTCAGGATCGCTTTCTTACCGTAGTCCTTTGCCAGGTGGTTTGATATTTCAATCAGTTCCGGGTAATCTTTTTCTCCCACGTGTTCCAGCAATTC
The DNA here is from genome assembly GCA_013152315.1 of FCB group bacterium. GTDB lineage: Bacteria > Fidelibacterota > Marinisomatia > Marinisomatales > JAADGP01 > JAADGP01. Next base: position 7,004 of record JAADGP010000053.1, on the reverse strand, counting down.
AATTTGGAATACGCCACTGGAAGCTATTACGCGGGCGATCGATTCGGATTCCTTGTATAATGAAAGCTGTTCCATGGACCGAAAATTTACAAAGGTTCTGCCTCCGTTACATTATTGTAAATAAAAAATTTCTCCGTTTCAAACACAAAAGACCATTCTTAATAAAAAAAGACAGCCCTTTTGGCTCTTGGTTCCTGGTTCTTGGTTCTTACCCTACCCTCGGAACCTCTTTGTGTTGAATGAAGTACGGCGGTAAATTTGCCGCCTATGCAATCCTTTAATTCACGTTTAATTGCAAAAATTTCCGC
>JAADGP010000053.1:0-6589 GCA_013152315.1 FCB group bacterium | reverse complement strand
GTTATTGATGCGACCCGTGATCTGGCGGCGGCTTTTAAACCGAACCTGGCATTTTTCGAGCGTTGGGGAAGTAAAGGCTTTCGTTGGTTGGAAGAAACCATGGAGTATCTGGGCCCCGACACAATTGTTATCGGGGACGCCAAACGGGGCGACATCGGCAACACGGCCCGGCAATACCGGGCGAGTTTATTTGATCATTTCGGCTTTGATGCCGTAACCATAAATCCCTATCTGGGGCGGGACTCGATTCTTCCGTTTCTCGAAGACAGGACAAAGGGAATTTTTATTCTTTGCCGGACTTCGAATCCATCGGCCGGCGATTTGCAGGATCAGGTGACTGAAGAGGGGCCGTTATACGCCCGGGTCGCCAGGATGGCATTGGATCTGAATCAAAATGAAAATGTCGGTTTGGTCGTCGGCGCCACGGCGCCGGCTGAAATTGAAACGATACGGGAAATCGCGCCCGGTCTGCCATTTCTGATTCCGGGGATCGGCGCCCAGGGAGGAGACCTGGAAGGAGCGTTCAAAGCGGGGAACCGAAACGGTTCGGCGCTTATTAATGTGTCGCGGGCAATCAGTTTCGCGGGAGATTTATCCCGTGCTTCGATCCGGCAGGCGGCCCGCGATTATCGGGATAAAATGCGTGAGTTACATGATGACTAAGGAAGATATAATAGAGATTTTCAAATCCACCGGCGCTTTATTGGAAGGTCATTTTATCCTGACCTCCGGTCGGCACAGCGATACCTATTTTCAGTGCGCGAAAGTTTTGCAGTATCCGCAACATCTTACCCGGTTCGGTAAGATGATTTCGGATCATTTTAAAAATGAAACAATTGATGTGGTTATTTCACCGGCGGTCGGCGGAATTGTTATCGGGACCGAAGTCGGCCGGCAATTGGGAGTGAAATCCATTTTTGCGGAACGCAAGGACGGTAAAATGATGTTGCGCCGGGGATTTGAAATCAATCCCGGCGATAAAATATTGGTTGTGGAGGATGTTATCACTACCGGCGGTTCCGTAAGGGAAGTCATGGATGTAGTCGAGCGATCCGGAGGAGCAATCGTAGGCGTGGGCGTTGTTGTTGACCGGAGTGGCGGCGAGCGGAAATTGCATTCCAACCAATATGCCATCATGACTCTGAGCGCAAAGAGCTACGCGGAAAACGAAATCCCCGCCGAATTAAAATCCATTCCCGCCGTAAAACCGGGGAGCCGGGGTTTGCAATGATGTGTTCTCCGGTCTGTTTAAAATGGGAAATTAACGATTACGCCTGAAGTCAAATCCGGAATAGGTACCTTTTATTATCGCATTCAGTCGATATTACCGATCTTTGAAAATCGGACAAGGTCCTCACTTTTCTTCGACAGTTACTACGCTTCATCGGGATCTCCACTACATTCCGACACGCCTCACGTTTCACGTTTCACGCCGGACTTTTTTTGATCAGAACAATCCCAGGAACATTAAAAAACAAAGTGACTTGAAAGGTGATACGTCATGAAAATATTTCTAATCGTATTATTGACAGGGTTGATGTTTTCTTGTTGTAGTAAACCTGAGGAAGTCGGCGTTATATCCACAAAATACGGGGATATAGTTGTCGAATTTTATGATGATGTGGCGCCCATGCATGTGGAAAACTTTAAAATACTGGCCCGCGAGGGATATTTTGACGGGACGACCTTTCACCGGGTAATTCCGAATTTCGTTATTCAGGGAGGCGACCCCAATTCCAAGGACGAAGACCGACAAAACGACGGACAGGGTGGTCGTGCGGGAAAGTATTTTGGACTGGGCGACCCGGATAATCCGGATACCTGGACTGTCCCCGCCGAATTCAACGATCGTCCCCATGATCGTGGCGCGTTGTCCATGGCCCGTACTAACCAAATAAACAGCGCCACCAGTCAATTTTTTATTTGCGTGAATGATGTGCCGCAACTGGATCATAAATATAGCGTTTTCGGTCATGTAATCCAGGGGATGGAAGTAGTGGACCGGATCGTAAATCTTCCCCGGGACCGGAACGACAACCCCCGGGAAAAAGTGGAAATGACGGTTCGGATTGTGCCCAAAAACCAGGTCATCAAATAAATTGCGTAAATTTTCCGTAGGTTTGGCTTTGGGAGGGGGCGGCGCCCGCGGCGCGGCTCATATTGGTGTGCTGCAGGTATTAAACCGGTCCCGTATTCCCATCGATAAAATTGCCGGTACCAGCGCCGGGTCGGTGATCGGCGCCATGTACGCCGCCACAAAAAATCCGGAATGGATTGAAAAGCGCTTCCGCGAATTTTTAAAAAGCAGCGTTTTTGAGCAGTTGGGGACAAAAACCCTGAGAAGCGATCGGGATCCCGATTCGGTTTTTGGCCAGCTTGCCAAATTTATCCAGGACCAGTTTGTGATCGTGATGGCGATGAATCGGATTTCGGTGGTAAAGAGAGAACGACTCGAGGGGGTAATACGCTTTCTATTGCCGGTCAATACGTTTGAAGAACTCCAAATACCCATGGATGTTTTTGTTACCGATATCCAAACCGGTCAATCCGTGTGCCATAATCAGGGAGATTTGATTGAAGCCATTGTCCAGAGTTCTTCGGTCCCGGGGTATGTGCCGCCGACCCTGAAAAACGGTCAGGTGTTTATGGACGGTGGTATCAGTACCCCGATTCCGGTAATGAAATTGAAGCAGGAAACCGATTTCGTTATCGCGGTGGACATATCGCGCGGTCAACCGCCGCCCCTGAAAAAAATCAACATGCTGGAAATAATGACGCGATCCGAACGGATCACATCCTTCCATTTGACTAATTTTCTTGTTAAACAGGCGGATTTTGTCATTCGGCCGGATGTGCTGGGACTTCATTGGTCACAGTTCGACGCGTTTGATATCCTGTTGAACAATGGAATCAAAGCGGCCGAAGAAAGAGTGCCGGATCTTGTCGATGAACTAAGGAAAAGGCAAAGCTGGTTTTACCGCTTAAAACAATGGTTGGGGATAAGGAAATAATTCTGTTACTTTTAACCTTTAATTTCATCTCAAAACCATCTTGAACTTGCAGCATCATAATCGAATTATAATCCTTTTCGCCTTTTTGGCCGGTTTTCTTCCGGGTGGATTAAAAGCCCAATTCGAGAGTCCGGCTACGATTTCGGCTTGGGTGGAAGGTCCCGCCCGCGCCGGCGAAGTCGCGCAGGTATTCGTGAAAGCCGAAATGGATCCGGAGTGGAAAATTTACGCCGTTCACGACGTGGCCAAAGGTCCGATTCCCACTCAAATTACCGTCAGTGGTGATATCGTTGAGAAACAGGGGAAAATTATTGAACCCAAACCGATTGTAAAATTTGATGAGGGGTTCAACACGGAAACCAGCCACCACCAGGGCACGACCACTTTTATTGCCCCGGTAAAATTAAAGTCCGATATCTCTCCCGGTTCTTATGAACTGAAGGTTACAATTATATACCAGGTCTGTAATGATTTTATTTGTTATCCACCCAATGAAATTGAACTGAAAACGCCCATTGTTGTCGAATCCGGTTCTCCCCGTACGGACCGGCAGGAATTCATTGCCGCGTCAACAATGGATGCCAGTGGAAATATTGATCTGGAGGCCGCCATCGATGCCGGTCTTTTCCCCTTTATTTTGTTGGCCCTGACGATGGGTTTCCTGTCCTTGTTGACGCCCTGTGTGTTCCCCATGATACCGATTACCGTTTCCTACTTTACCCAGCAGGGAGAAATTGAGGGACGAAACCCCTTAAAACAAGCCGCCGTTTACACCCTGGGAATCATTTCCGCCTTCAGTATTCTCGGTCTGTTGTTGGCCGTATTTTTGGGGGCTTCGGGTGCTAACCAGTTGGCGGCGAACCCGTGGGTCAATTTATTCCTTGGAGCTTTATTCATTTATTTCGCGCTTTCTCTGTTCGGCATGTACGAAATTCAGTTGCCGGAGAGTGTCCGTCGCTTTACGTTGAAAAGAGAACGTAGCTCCGGGTTCATGGGTACGATATTCATGGCCCTCACATTTACCGTTACGTCCTTTACCTGTACCGTGCAATTTATGGGCTTATTGTTGGTGGCGGCTTCCCAGGGGCAATGGTTCTGGCCCGCCCTGGGAATGATTATCTTTAGTACGGCCTTTGCCACGCCGTTCTTTTTCCTGGCCTTGTTCCCTCAATATCTGGCGAAAATGCCCAAATCCGGAGGCTGGTTAAATGCCGTGAAAGTAGTCATGGGCTTCCTGGAATTAGCGGCCGCCTTTAAATTTATCAGCAATACCGACCTGGTCTGGCAGTGGGGCATTTTTACCCATACCCTGGTCCTGACGGCCTGGACGGTGATTATGTTTTTTACCGGTTTCTATCTGTTGGGCAAAATCCGGCTGCCCCACGATTCAAAAATCGAACATATCGGGGTGATAAGAATGTTGTTGAGTTTATTCTTTATCGCCTTCGGATTGTACATGAGTACGGGTTTATGGGGGAGACCGATTCACGGCCTGATATATTCTTACTTGCCTCCGCCGGTGGAATCGGAAACCGGGTTGACCACTTATGAAAACATATCCGAGGAATTGTATTGGTTTACGGATCTGGAAGAAGGATTAAGAGAGGCGAAACGGGTGCAAAAGCCGGTTTTCGTCGATTTTACCGGTTATACATGTACCAATTGCCGCTGGATGGAGGCCAACATTTTTACCCATAAGGAAGTGCAGGCGCGATTTAATGAATTTGTATTGGTGAGACTGTACACGGACGGGGGTGAGAATTATCGTGAAAAGCGGCAATATGAAATCGATCGTTTCGGAACCGCCGCCTTACCGTTTTACGTCATTCTGAGTCCTGACGATCAGGAAATCGCCCGTTTCCCGGGAATGACCAGGGATGTTAATGAATTCCTGGACTTCCTGGATAAAGGTTTAACCCGTTAACTATCAGGAGCTTTAATGAAATTGTCGTTATCCTTAATGGTATTCCTCGGTGTGTTTATTTTCAACGGTTGCGGTCAGGGCCAAAAAGAAGAATCCGCCGCAAACGAGCCCCTGGCGTTGGCCACCAAGGCGAAATCCATCCGCCCAAGCGGCGCTGTTAAAGCGCCGGATTTCACCCTGGCAACGGTGGAAGGAGACTGGGTTACCTTAAAAAGCCTGAGGGGAAAAGTTGTTTTATTGAATTTCTGGGGCACCTGGTGTCCGCCTTGTCGTAAGGAAATTCCTGATTTCGTCAAATTGTACGATAAATATAACGAAGACGGTTTGGAAATTGTCGGCATCACGCTTACTTCGGGATCGCCCAGCGACATTAAGAAATTTATGGAAGAATATAATATGAATTATATCGTCCTCACCGATATTAAAGGCAATGAAACCCAAATGGTAACCCAATCATACGGTAAAGCCACCGGTCGACCGATTAACGGAATTCCAACCACTTTCATTATTGACCGGGAGGGGTATATTGTCAAAAGCTATATCGGACCCCGAACGGAGGAAGTATTTTATAACGATTTAAAACCCTATCTCTATCCGTAAATCCGTCCCGGATTGAGGATGAGATATTCATTCCTTTTAGGGAGTTTGTTTGTCGTTCTGCTTTCGGGCGGCGCGCCGGCCGCATCTTACTGGCAGCAATTCGTGCATTATACAATGAACGTTCGGTTAAATCCTGCCGAACATCAGGTTGTGGGGCAATCACGAATCGTTTATGTGAACAATTCCCCCGATCGGCTGGATCGTATATACATGCATTTGTATCCTTTGGCGTTCAAAAAAGGTTCGGTTAAATATCGGGAATATTCGCAAAAGTATGGTCGGCTGGGACGCGCCGCCCGCTTTATTAAGGATGAGGAGTCGTTGTGGAATGATTTCGTTGTCGATTCCTTCCGGGTGGTTTTGAATGACGGGCGGAGTACCGCCGATTACCGCATTGATGACACCATACTCGAATCCCGTTTGCCGGAGGAATTACTGCCGGGTGATTCGTTGGTGATTAATATAAACTGGACCCACACGGTGGGGGAACAATTTGAGCGGGCCGGTTATGTCGGCGATCAATACAACATGGCGCAGTGGTACCCCAAACTGGTTGTCTACGACGAAAAGGGGTGGCATCCCGATCCCTTCCACGCCGAGGGCGAATTTTACGGTGAATTCGGAACGTTTGACGTTACCCTGGACTTACCCGCCGGGTATATCGTGGGAGCCACCGGTGTGGTTTCCGCGGGCGATCCCGGATGGCGGGAGGTGGAAGTGGATACGTCACGGGATTTTTCCGAATGGCTGCAAGAGTTCGAAACCAATCGCACGGAAGCGGACTCATCCGCCAGGCGAATAGTGAGTTTCCATGCTGAGAATGTCCACGATTTTGCCTGGATCGCGTCTCCGACCTTTTTGTACGAACACGGCTCGTGGAACGGTATTGATGTCCATGTTCTGTACAATCGGGTCAATGGGGAGAAATGGTTCGGGGTTGTACGTAAGCGATCGGAACGGGCCTTGGAGTGGTTGTCGACCAAGTTCGGGATGTACCCGTATCCCCAGGTGACGGTAACCGATCGTCTGCGCGGCGGCGGGATGGAATATCCGA
>JAADGP010000075.1 GCA_013152315.1 FCB group bacterium | reverse complement strand
TTGCGGAGACGGCCACGATCTCCCGGGATTTTATCCGGCACGGATTTGAGAAGGTCGATTTCCGGGAAGAAGCCGATGTGTACGTTATAAATACCTGTTCCGTTACTCATAATGCCGACCGGGAATGCCGGAAAGTAATCCGCCGGATACGACGGCGATCACCGGCCGCTTCAATTGCCGTGGTGGGTTGTTATGCGCAACTTAAACCGGAAGAAGTTCGCGCCATTCCCGGAGTAAATCTTGTTTTAGGCGTACAGGAAAAGTTTGATCTATTGGAACACCTGAACTCCCTGGAAGGCAACGAGGAGGTACCGGTTTCGGGAATACGTGCCCGGGAGGATTTCATTCCCTCTTATTCCCTGGGAGAACGAACGCGGGCTTTTCTTAAAATCCAGGACGGTTGCGACTATACCTGTTCCTATTGTACGATTCCCCTGGCGCGCGGGCGAAGCCGAAGCGATTCGATCGCGAACACCTTGCGGACAGCCAAGGAAATAGCGGCCACGGGGGTAAAGGAAATCGTACTAACGGGAGTAAATATCGGGGATTTTGGCAAGGCGCGGGGGGAATCGTTTTACCGGTTGCTGCAGGCCCTGGATAACCTGGAAGGAATTAAACGCATCCGGACTTCTTCAATTGAACCGAATTTGCTTTCCGATGAAATCGTGCGTTTTATTGCCCAATCATCGAAGTTCGTGCCGCATTTTCACATGCCGTTACAATCCGGTTCAAATAAGGTGTTGAAGGCAATGCGTCGACGGTATCAACGGGAATTGTATGCCGACCGGGTGGCCTTTGTGAAATCCCTGTTGCCGGAATGTTGCATCGGTGCGGATGTGATTGTGGGGTTCCCCGGCGAATCGGAGGGAGATTTCATGGAGACTTACAAGTTTTTATCGGAATTGGATGTTTCTTACTTGCATGTATTTACGTATTCGGAACGGGATCGGACCGATGCTGTTCGGCTCGGAGAGAAGGTTCCGGCCGGGGAGCGGTCGCGCCGGAGTAAACAATTGCATCTCCTGGGGGAGAAGAAGCGCCGTTTTTTCCAGGAACAATTCCTGGGCCGGGAAACGGAAGTCTTATTCGAAGCGGTTCACGAAGGCTTCCTACAAGGACACACCGGGAACTACATTACGGTCCGCGCAGCCGGTCCTGCCGGTATGATTAACGAAATCGTAACCGTCAGACTGGTACGAAACGAAGGCGCTTTTATGATCGGCGAAATTATCGATTGATTATCTTAGTCCCGCCGGCAATCGCAAAAAGAAGCGGTTTCGCGTAGCCTAAAAATCCTTCGATTGGATAAATAAATTGGAAAAGTCCGGTACCTTCTTCATCTTGCTCAGTATGTTGCGCTGGAAACGTTCAAAATCCGGGGTTTGGGCTTCTCCGAACAGTTTTATTTCCACTTCCCGCCGGACTTTCCAGGCGCGCCACAGGGCTCCGGCCTCGCCGTATTTTTTAATCGAGAAACTTCTCGATTTTACGACGTTCGGCCGCGGCCGCCAGGTAACCTGGTAGCTTTCGGAGATGGAACCACTCCTGTTGCGGCTGGTTGTTCGCGATATTCCGATGATGCCGGTTTTGTTGCGTGAATCTCTGGTAATCCGGCGTCGGTAATACTTGGCATCCGGGTAAGCTTCATTGCGTTCTTTGGTTTTTTCGTCACGATACTCCACCGCAGCGTGAAGCGCTTTCCGCTTTCCGCCGTATTTCAGGTCGCTGAAGTACTTGTTCGCGTAGACTTTTCCGCTTAAGTAAACGCGTACAAACCAACCATGCATATTTTTGGCATCGGAATCAATCCTGCTGATACCACGAAGTTTACGTTTTGTCATTCTTTTCTCCACAGTTAGGTTGCGACATCATCCAGATTCTTGGGTAATCTGTCTGCTCTTTCCGCAACAACTAATACAGGGGTTACTACACCTATGTTTTTTTATTACTCCAAGCATGTTATTGTTGCATTGCAGCTTGGTGAATTTACTAATAACCGGAGATAAATTGCTAACCGGTTAAATCAGTCGCAATTGCGGTCCTCCGGGGGTGGGGTGAAAGGGTTGGGGTTCTTCAAGAGTCCGAATAATTCTCCGTGGGCGGGCAGACGCACATTAAATGGCGATCTCCGTAGGCGTTGTCGATTCGTCCCACGGCGGGCCAGAATTTATATTCCTTAAGCCAGGGAGCCGGGTAAGCGGCTTGCAGGCGATTGTAGGGGTGGTGCCAATCGCCGGACGCGATTTCACGGGCGGTGTGGGGGGCGTTCTTCAAAACATTATCCTCCGGATCGGCATGGCCTTGTTCGATGGCGAGGATTTCTTTTTTAATCGCGATTAAGGCATCGCAAAAGCGATCCAGTTCCGCCCGGGACTCACTTTCGGTGGGCTCGATCATCAACGTTCCGGGGACCGGAAAAGACATGGTGGGAGCATGAAAACCGTAATCCATAAGCCGTTTGGCGACATCTTCCTCCGTAATACCGGTGGTTTTCCGGAGCGGTCGCAAGTCGATGATAAATTCGTGGGCCACCCTGCCGTGCAATCCCCGGTAGAGGATGGGAAAATGTTGTTCAAGGCGGCGGGCCATGTAATTGGCGTTGAGGATTGCTATTTCGGAAGCTTTGGTGAGTCCCCGGTCTCCCATTAAAGCAATATAAGCCCAGGCAATGACCAGGATATTGGGACTGCCATAGGGCGCGGCGGAGACGGGGGAAGTCCCGTGTTTGCCACCGGTTCGGATCACGGGATGGGAGGGGAGAAAATCGGCCAGGTGGGCGGCAACGCAAATTGGTCCCATACCGGGACCGCCGCCGCCATGGGGAATCGCGAAGGTTTTGTGCAGGTTAATGTGAATAACATCGGCCCCGAATTCGGCAGGCCGGCAAAGACCAACCAGGGCGTTAAGATTGGCCCCGTCCATGTACACCTGCCCTCCTTGCTGGTGAATGATTTCACAGATGGTTTTTATTTCTTCTTCGAAGACACCGTGTGTGGACGGATACGTAACCATCAGAGCGGCCAGGTTGTCACTGTGTTCCTGCGCCTTTTGTCGAAGATCGGAGAGATCGATATTGCCGTTGTCATCACATTTTACGGTTATCACACTCATTCCCGCCATAATGGAACTGGCAGGGTTGGTACCGTGGGCCGAAGCCGGTATCAGGCAGATATTACGATGGGAATTACCATGATGTTGGTGGTAAGCGCGAATGACCATTAATCCGGTAAATTCCCCCTGTGCTCCCGAATTGGGTTGCATGGAAACGGCCGGGAAACCGGTAATTGATTTAAGCCAGGAGCCCAATTGGGAGATAATTTGGTGGTATCCCGCCGCCTGATCGGGGGGAACGAAAGGATGGAGATCGGAAAATTCCGGCCAGGTTACGGGAATCATTTCCGTAGTGGCGTTGAGTTTCATCGTACAAGAGCCCAAAGGGATCATGCTGGTATTCAGGGACAAATCTTTCGATTCCAGGCGATGCAGGTACCGAAGCATTTCCGTTTCGGAATGGTAAGAGTTGAAGACGGCATGTTGCAGGAAAGGTGACACGCGTCTTTGCGGGCCGTTGTATTCCCGGGATTCCTCGGGGAGGATTGTTTCCAAGGCGAAGGATGTGTCTTTGCCGCAATTCAGGATCTTCAACAATATTTCCACTTCTTCCGGCGTGGTTCGTTCATCCAGGGATATTCCGATGGTGCCGTCGTCGTAATAGCGAAGATTGATCCGATTTTTTTCCGCCCGGGAACGGATCATTTCCGTTGTTTGATTTACCGGTTTGATATGAAGGGTATCGAAGAAATCGTCATGCAAGAGCGTGTGCCCGAGGGCTTTGATACCGCGGCTTAAAATTTTGGTAAGATAGTGAATTCGTTCGGCGATTTGTTTCAGTCTCTGGGGGCCATGATATACGGCGTACATGGCGGCCATGATTGCCAGCAGGACCTGGGCCGTGCAAATGTTTGATGTCGCCCGTTCCCGGCGAATATGTTGTTCCCTGGTTTGCAGCGCCATGCGCAAAGCCCGATCGCCATGGCGATCAATGGAAACGCCGATGATTCGCCCGGGTATTTTTCGTTTGAAGGCTTCGGTGGTGGCAAAATAAGCGGCGTGCGGCCCGCCATAACCCATGGGAACCCCGAAGCGCTGCGTATTCCCGACGGCGACGTCCGCGCCGAATTCTCCGGGGGGAGTCAATATGGTCAGGCTTAACAAATCGGCGGCAACGACGATGTGGGCGCCATTGCGGTGGGCCAGGGAGCAGAATTGGCGGTAATCGTTGATAGCGCCGTCGGTGGTTGGGTACTGAATTAATGCGCCGAATACACGGTCGGTAAATTCGAAAGTTCGGAAATCCCCGGTGACCAGTTCGATTCCGAGCGGTACGGCCCGGGTTTGTAATACGGCAAGGGTTTGCGGATGGCAACCCAGGTCAGCGAAAAACACCTTCTTTTGGTTGTCCTTTGTCGAGCGGAAAAGCATGGTCATGGCTTCCGCCGCCGCGGTTGCTTCATCCAATAGGGAAGCGTTGGCTATTTCCAGTCCGGTGAGATCCCGGACCATTGTTTGAAAATTAAGCAAGGCTTCCAAACGGCCTTGTGATATCTCAGCCTGGTAGGGAGTGTACTGGGTATACCAACCGGGATTTTCAAGGATGTTGCGTTGAATAACCGCGGGAGTTATGGTTTCGTGATAACCCATCCCGATAAACGAGCGGAACAGATCGTTTTGTCCGGCGATTTCCTTCAAGTCGCGGAGGAGGTTGAATTCACTCCTGGGATTTCCGATATTAAGGGAATATTCATGTCGGATTGATGCCGGAACCGCCTCCTCAATCAGGTGAGTAAGCGAGGAAAGACCAAGGGTTTCCAGCATGGATTGAATATCGTCTTCGTCGGGGCCAATATGCCGGGGGATAAATGATTCAACAGAAACTGAAAATTTATTCATTCGTAGAACCTGAATTCACTGATTATTTGTCATTGATTAATGCGGAACAGACGTATAATAATACTTCGATAACGTGGTTGAATTTATCACAATTGTGAATAAAATAAGCGGACAACCTGCCGGGGATCAATTAATTGTTGAATATGGGCGCGTATTGCCTGATTCCATAAACCGGATAAAATAACAAACTTAATTTGGTGGTCAATATTCCGGATGGGTATATTCCTCCGGGAGATTTAAGTCGAAATTGGACCTGTTTTAATGTTTTTAAGAACGTTTTATGAATGCCCTATTTAAAAGTGCAGGGAGTAACGAAGGGGTTTAAGAGATGTCGATACTACCGAATAACGTGTTGTGCGGGTCCGATGATTTTATTTGGTTGAAAGGACTATAAAATGACAAAATCGGCGGAGAAAGAGTGAGCGTGTACCAAGTCCTCTTTGTAAAATATTTTTCTTCCATGATTTAATCCGTTAAAAATATAGGTGTCAAATGGGTAAAAAGGATGTCATCTTGATCATTGAGGATGATCAACAATTCGTAAAATTATTGAAACATTTTCTGGAGAGTGAAGGGTACAAGGTTATTGTGATTGATCGGTTGGATGATGTGGAATCCACGGTTGAACAGGTGTTTCAGAATTCTCCGGACTTAATTCTATCGGATATTTTAATGCAGCCAAACGGTTTTGAAATTATTAAGGCGATTAAAAAGGATGCCCGCGTTCGCATGATTCCCTTTGTGTTTATCTCGGGGGCGGAAGCTGATTCCAACATGATTAAGGCCTACCTGTCCGGCGCCGACAATTATATTAAAAAGCCTATTGTACAGGAAGAATTGTTAGCGAAAATAAGTTCCATTCTCCGGCGACAAAAAGAATTAACATCAGCCATTTATATTGATCCGCTGACGAAGATTCACAACCGCCGTTTTTTCAATCGGGAATTGCCGCGTCAGATTAAGTTGCATTCCCGGCATGGTGACCAATTTACTTTGGCATTGTTGGATCTGGATCATTTTAAAAAGATCAACGACACTTACGGTCATACCTGCGGAGATGAATGTTTAGCGGCCTTTGCGAAATATATAATCGGGGCTATTCGCAGCACGGATATTTTTACCCGCTGGGGCGGGGAAGAATTTTTTCTGCTGTTGGAACGTTCGGAATTGGTGGGGGCAGCCCGGACCATCCGTAAGATTCTGGAAGGATTGCGAAGCAAACCACTCTTTACTTATGAAGGTCACGATATAACGGTTTCCTTCAGCGCCGGCGTGGCTCAGTTTCCGATACATGGGAAAACCGAGGAAGAGTTGATCGAGGCTGCGGATCTGGCGGTCTATCAGGCAAAGGAATTGGGCCGTGGGAGAGTGGAAATTTATAAATCGGAAGAAAAATAACAGGGTTTTTTCCGACGTGATGTATGCCGGAACGTAGTGGAGGACCCGACGGAACGAAGCGACTGTCGGGGAAAGGTGATTCCGTTCTTAGCGTACCAGGTTAGAACTTCCGGGCTTTGGTTCGTTTATTGTTCCTTGTCTTTCCGTTTGACTTTTTGGTCGAATAATGTTAAATCCTTATAGCCTTTCCTGATTTTCGCGCTGTGGCGGACGCCTTTTGGGATAAAGTAAGTGTCGCCTTTTGTTAGCACGTGTCTTTCGCCATCGAGGCAGAGCTCGATCGCGCCATCCAAAACAACACCCCATTGTGCTTCATGGGAATGTTCGGGAATATCCGCATCGTTTCCAAAGCTCATGAAAATAAATTGTTGATTATCCCCCTGGAAAAGATGGGATTGCAATCCTTCAACGGGAATATCCGCTTCCGGCAGATTTCTGATGATGGGGGGGAAGAAATCTTCATTCACCATTGGTCGTATTCTCCTTGATGGGTTTGATCCGGGGTAAACGGCGCTTAAACCAGGTAGATTTCTTTAAGTTGGTTTAATATCCCGAGCATTTCGTCGATCTTTTCTTGCCCGATTTGATCCCGATTGACGATTTCGAATTTATCCGATAATTCCTGTTGTTTCGCTTCCGATAATTGGCCGTCCGCCATGGGATACAGAATGTGATCTTCTTTGTCGATATGTTGGGTAAGAAGAGAAATGTAACTTCTGGCGTTTTCAACGATTACGGATGAAGCGTCTCCGTCGCCCTCTCCGTATAGAATTGCGGCGTCGCTCATTTTTTTAACGTAATCACGGCCCGCGCCGTGTTCATAGAGCATTACTCCGATGGGTCCCGCGTCCCTGGGGAAACCGACTTCGATCATCGCCTGGAATAGCAAATCCTCTTCTTTCCCATGATGGCACTTATCCGCAAAGACTTTGATAAATTCGATTATCTGTTGCAGGTGTTCCGGCTTTACTTTTTCCCCGGCTTCAAGTTTTTCGCAAACATTGCTCATGATCATTAGCATCAGCTTAATCGAATTATGTTCTTCAGTTAACTGTTCGGTTGGTTTCATTTTTATCGACTCCTGTCTTGATTTTTCTGTTGTTGGCAACGAGTCCGGATCAGGGATGTTAAAAATGTGAGCCGGACACCCGTTGGTTAGTAATTCTTTTGTTTAAAAAGAGACCCTTACTTTGAAATAAACCTCGTCCTTATCTTTGATTAAACCGAATAGATTGTCTCCTTTACCATCCAGGATAAAGGCGCCCCAGGTCAATTCCACGTTATCGGAAAAATAGTAGGTCACTTCCGGTGTGAATACCAGTCCGTAGTTGTTTCGCGCGTCATTCCAATCATTAATCGCGACAGCGCCACCAAGGGGAACCACTTTCAATTCATCGTTCAGGAACCTCTTTTCCAAACGGAATGAAAAATAGTCGTTCAAGGCGTCTCTGCCCTGTTCATGTATAAAACCACGGATGTATTGGGTATTCACATATATTCCGTTTTTAAAAGTATAGTCCCCACCCAGTAT
>JAADGP010000072.1 GCA_013152315.1 FCB group bacterium | reverse complement strand
AGGAACGGGTACGTCCGGGGCAAAGAAAGATGCGGCATACGTCTGCGCCTCTTCTTCGGTTACCTCGGATTTGAAACCGACATTTACCGCCGGGTTGGGTAAAAAGGCTGTTTCCATTGCCGGCGGAAAGGCCAGGGGCGGAGTACCAAAGATAACGAAACCCTTTGCCTGCGGTAATTGATTATGCGCTTCCAGTGCAATATGGCCGCCAAGACTCCAACCGACAATCACGGCATTTTCCATATTCAATTCTTTGGCAACGGCGGCAATGACGGCCGCGTATCCCGGGATGCTGTATTCCGCGGCATCGGTAAACGGTTCCGAGTTGCCATGTCCCGGCAAATCAAGCGCGACAAGATGATATTTCTCACCCAGCGAACTGTCAATCTGGCGTCCGAACGATAATCCGGAAGAGGAATTACCATGGAGTAACAATACGGATGGTCCGCTTCCTGTACTTTCGTAATAGGTGATCTCCTGTGACGGTAGTTGTAACGTTTTTGATTTCATAAATTTCCATCTCCTTTTTAGTTAGTTTTCAGGAATATATGGCCGTAATAATACCTTATATGTCAACTTACAATCAAATATCAAATGTTCGGCAACCGTTCGGATATCTTCCTGATTTCCTCATGCTCATCCGGCCCAATGCAATGTAACCGATATTCCGTGGTTTACCACCGGAAATTTGAAACATAATTTGTTTCCGTTTATCAATAGAACCATAAATAACCGGCATTTTCTCACCCTATTAATTTTTATCCTGCAGCCATCAATGTGACCTGGCAAACGTATTATTACAACAAAATCAATCCATTATAAACGAAAAAAATCAAATGGCCCTTTTGGTTGAAAAAGATTAAATTTGCCGCATTTAAAATTGCAACCAATTAACAAACCAAGGGGAATCGAAATCAATCGAGTGAAACAGTTGGAAGATTACAGTCTTCATCAACAATTGACCTTCCTGTACATTGCCTTCGCTTACCAGACCGACTTCAATCTCTCCGAAGCGGAAATGGCCCTCATCGAGAAAAAAATCAGGGGTTGGTGTCCCCACAAAGATGATTCGAAATTCAGGAATGATTTTGAAGAGGCAAAGGACTGGTATTCGTTTATCCTTCATCAAGACCCTGCCGAATTGATGCCGACGATTATGTCCATTGCCAATAATTTGGGGAAAAAGCTGAAAGATCCCAAATCCAGACAACAGATTTATTCCGAACTATACGAGATTTCGACGATCGACGGGGAAATCAACGAACGTGAAGAGCAATGGTTGGCCGGTTTAAAACGTGATATCGGCCTGATTATTTAAGCCTTCTCTAAAGATGCGACGAACGCGCGCATCTTATTGACCATCTCTTCGCTGTGTGTTTGCGTATTTGTTTCCATGTCCAAATACGTGGCCCGGGGCATCATTGTCACCATTTTCTTCAGGTTGTCCGGCTCATGAAGATAATCTTTGGAGGCGCCGATAATCAGCGTGGGAATTTCAATGTTCCCCAGCAAATCCCATATCCGGTAAGACGCCAGGGCAAGCGCCGCTTTCTTTAATTTCCGGGGATCAGCCGTATCCAGAGCCCGGCAGTATTTTTCATACTGTTTATGATCACTCTCAACATCCAATCGAAACGTTTTTAAATACCATTTAACCACCGGTTTAATAATAAAATAAAGTACGGGCGGAAATATCCTGATGATCAATAAACCCCATGCCGGTATCCTGAAAACCGCGTTCGGCCCGATCACTATCAGACCCAGGGGTGTTTTATGCAGAAACCGGCAACTGTCCAGAATCGCCGTGGCGCCCAGCGAACTCCCGAACAAAACATATTTATTTTCTTCCAGATTAAAATGACGCACAATGGCGGCCAGATCCCGCCCGATGGTTTCGACGTCGTATTGCACATCCCCGCGAATATCGGAAGTTATTTTCTCCCGCGTTTCAACATAGTAAATTGTAAAATCCTTGGTCATTTCCCGTAGAACCCTCTTCCACCCCCACATCAGGGATATCCAGCCGGGAACAAACACGACAGCGGGATTTTGATTCTCCTCCCTTGGCAAAAAGGTTATTACCTTTAAACTTACCAACGGTGTAACCGCTATCATCTCAACTTTAACCCGCGTTCCGGGAGCACAGTAATCGTTTAATTCATCCAAATGATAGGTCTCCTCAGGTTTTTACATAATTACCGTCAATACCCGTTTCAAAACCGAATATTTTAACGGCGGATAACCGATAATTTCACCATCGGTGTCAATAAATACCTTCTCATCGGTCTCAAGCACCAATGATGTACAGCGTTTTAAAAGGGTTCCTTCAAGCTGAAAGATTTTCCCGGTATACAACGACGGTATCAACCGAAACATCTTCAGGCGTGAACGCGCGTCGATCACCGCCACGTACAACAACCCGTCGTCCAACCCCGTTTGCACCCCGTAATTCATTCCACCGGCAAAGTACGGCGATTTAAACACCGTCAGGTTGCTCAAATTGAACTCCTGAGTCTGCTCCCCCTCAATTGTCAGTCGACATTTGAATCCATCGAATTCCATCAGGGTCTGCACCCCGGCCACCAGCGCGCCGGCATCCACGTTTAACTTTTTCATCAGACGGGCAAAGCCTTCGGCATGGTTAAACTTTTCCGTTGCCAGACTGATTACACCGATGCTCGAATTATTTACAAAATAACGAACACGCCGTTCTCCCTCCAATCCCTGGAATTCAACCTTTCCGATATCAATGACAAATGTTTCGCCATGCAATAAGCGGTCCAGGTAATTTCGTCGCCGGGGAAACAATTTTTCGAAGTCGCAACTGCTTCCACCCCCAAAAAACAACAATTGGAACTCCCGGGGAGGAGCGATACCGTCCTTAAATACGCCCTGCAATACTTCATTCAATGTTCCGTCACCCCCAAATACCGCAATCCGGTGACAATGGTTTTTCAACAATTCGGTAGTGATTTCGGTGGCGTGGTTTGGCGATTCGGTAACCCGATAGTCAAACGGAATCTGTTCCCGAATCAATTGCGCTTTAAATTTTTCCCAGCGGGTACGGGCCTGCCCGGCCCCGGCCGCCGGATTATAAATAATAACTATGGGGCTTTCCGGTGAGGTTCTAATTATTCAATCCTTTTTTCAAACCCATACATTTACTCCCTTAACAACACCCATTAAAGGTTGGAATAGTAAGTACATCACCTATTATATATCAATCAAATAAGTTGACCCCCGGTAACCCCCTCCGGTCCGTAAATATCACCCTACTTTTGTTTCGACAACTCCTCCAACAATTCTTCCGGTGTAACCGGCAATTTCCGCATCCTCACACCGCAGGCATTGTAAATGGCATTGACCACTGCCGGGGCCGGGCCGTTCACGGGAATTTCCGCCGCCGCCTTGGCGCCGAAAGGACCGGTGGGCTCATTGGTACTGATAAACTTGGTGACGATCTCCGGCATATCGATCGCCGTGTAAATGTGGTATTGAAAAAAATCCCTGTTAAGCGGCACGCCTTTTTCATCGAAAATCATATATTCCGATAACGCCATCCCTAACGATTGCGGAATGGCCCCTTCCGCCTGCCCCTCCGCCATCTGGGGATTAATAACCTGCCCCGCATCGGTCACGGACACGATCCTGTTCACGGTCACAATCCCGGTTTCGATATCCACCGCTACCTCGGCGAAGGTGGCGTTAAAGGGCGGCGGTGAGTCATAACTGACGTGGGAAGCGGTGGCCATGATCTGGGTCTGTTCGTCCGTGTAAAAAGTTTTAGTACATATTTCCCGGTAAGTAATTTTTTCGCCGCTATCACCAATCACGTACCCCTCTTTTATTGTCGCCGCCTTAACATCCAACAGTTTTTTCCCCAGTTCAAGCAATTGCGCTTTAACTTTCTCAGCCGCCTTTTTTACGGCTCCGCCCGAAACATAGGTGGTACTGGAGGCGTAGGCGCCGGTGTCGAAGGGAGTGAGGTCGGTGTCCGAAGAATAAACCAGGATTTTTTCCACCGGCACTTCCAGTACTTCCGCCGCGATCTGCGCCAGAGCCGTATCCGAACCCGTACCCAGATCGGTGGCACCCACCAGCATGTTAAAACTGGCGTCTTCGTTCATTTTCAGAAAGACCGATCCCATGTCAATACCGGGGATTCCCGATCCCTGGGCGGCAATGGCAACGCCCACCCCGCGTCGGATAATCCCCGACTTCGGTTTACTACGGATTTTCTCCCAACCAATTAATTTTTTCCCTTCTTCCAAACATTCCTCCAGACCGGAAGAAAGGATTTTCATCGGGAATCCTTCCCGTCCTTCGCCCAGGACCCGGGCGATCGGAATTTCATCACCCAC
Organism: FCB group bacterium; assembly: GCA_013152315.1. GTDB lineage: Bacteria > Fidelibacterota > Marinisomatia > Marinisomatales > JAADGP01 > JAADGP01. The sequence goes on along the minus strand of JAADGP010000072.1, from coordinate 3,058 downwards.
CCGAACATAATTTTTATGCCGCAGATCGATCGGATCGACCCCTAAATCATGGGCGATTTCGTCCATTAATACTTCCAGGGCGAAAAACCCCTGGGGAGCCCCATATCCGCGGTAAGCGCCGGCAATCGGCAGATTGGTGTAAACGGCGTTGGCATTTACCCGCACGTTCGGAGCTCGATAAAGGGAAAGCGTTTTTTGGGCCGTGACCGACATGACCGTCAGCGCGTGGGCCCCGTAAGCGCCGGTGTTTTCCAGGATGTCCATATCAATGGCGTTTATGGTCAAATCCTGATTCAAACCGATCCGAAGCTTAACAGTCTGGGGATGCCGCGTACGGGCGGCGTAAAATTCTTCTTCCCGGGTATATTCGAGACGCGCCGGGAACCCCGTTTTGAGCGTAACGGCGGCACACAGCTCTTCGTTTAAAATTTCCTGCTTACCGCCGAAGCCACCCCCAAGACGTGGCTTGATTACCCGGATTTTGCCGATCGGCAGGTCCAACATTTCAGCCACAATACGGCGGACATGAAAAGGAACCTGGGTGGAGGTACGGATAACCAGGCGGTCATTTTCATCCCACCAGCTCAGGGAAATATGGGGCTCAATCGACGCCTGCTGCACATAGGGGGTGGAATAGGTACCCTCATACAAATGTTCCGATTCCTCCAGTGCTTTATCCACGTTACCGATTTCAACGTCAAAGTGGGCGGCAATATTCCGTTCCGCGTCGTAGATGCCGGTGGCGCCCGGTTCGGGGTGAATGACTATGGAGCTCTTCATCGATTCGCGGGAATCGAAAATGGCCGGCAACGGTTCGTAGTCGACCCTGATTTTCGCCAGCGCTTCCGCGGCCAGCTCCGGCGATTCGGCGGCTACCACCGCGACCCGATCCCCCACGAAACGTACCACCGAATCGAGGACGCGCATGTCCCGGGGCGATGGCTCCGGGTAACCTTGTCCCGCCGTGGTGAAATAGTGCGGCGCGAAATCCTCATGCGTTAACACGGCGACCACGCCTTCCATCGCCAGGGCCTCCGAAGCGTCGATCGATCTGATGCGGGCGTGGGCGTGGGGACTGTGCAGAATTTTCAGGTGCAAAAGATTTTGTATCTCAATATCATCGGCAAAGACCGGTTTGCCTTTCACTAATGCCCGCCCGTCGACGCGCACGGTTTTTTTACCGATCACCCTCATTTCCGAACCGCTTCCACCGGTTTAACGTAGCCGGTACACCGGCACAGATTTCCCGCCAGGGCATCGCGAACGGCCGCTTCGTCCGGATGAGGATCCTCACGATATAACGCTTCCGCGGCCAGGATCATCCCGGGCGTGCAATATCCGCACTGCACCGCTCCCCGCTCCAAGAATTCCCGCTGAATCGGATGCAAATGGTGGCGATCCGCCAGGCTGTCGACGGTTTCGATCGTCTTATTATTGATCGTGTGCACAAGCATCAAACAGGCATTCTGCGCTTTCCCATCCACCAGCACGGTACAGGCTCCGCATTCCCCCTTGTCACACCCGTATTTCACACTGTGGATGCCTCGCGCACGCAGAAATTCCAACACCGTCTGACCGGGAGACACATCCGTTTCCACCGGTTTACCGTTGAGTACAAAACGAATTCTCATAATTGTTTTCGCACCCGTTTTAATCCGGTTTCAATCAACGATTGTTTGTATCGCAATGAACCGTCCATGTCCGTTTGAAAATGCCGAACCGCGGAAGCGCTGAAAGCGGCAATCCGTTCGTCGGTGAATTCCGCAACCGGTATTTGCAAGGAAACCACTTTACGGGCACGACCGCCGACGGATACTTCCACCTGCGCTCCGCGACGCACCCCTGCCACAATCACCATGGCTGCCGCCGAAGGAAGCAGGGCGAAGCGTTCCAGCGCGTTCGCACTGATGTCGCCGATCCGGATTTCAAGCGCTTCAATGATGCCGGCTCCATTCCATTCCCGAATGGACACGTTTCCATCGGTTTCGCCGGTAATTCGCAGACGGGCATTCAGGGCGTGCAACAGGGTGACCACTTCCGAACCGGTTTTTCGCCGGGCGATTTCTCCCCCGATGGTACGCTGGTTGCGGATGTTTTTCGAATAACAGGATTGCCGCGCGGCCTGGGCCAGTAGAGACTGTTCCCGATCCCGTAACGTACGAACGATTTGCTGCAGCGTGGCTCCGGCCCCGATTGTTATTCCATCGTTCGTAAATTCGATTGACCTCTCCAACAAATGGTTGATATCAACCAGGGTGTGAATGTCCGGATTCTTCTCCGCAACTAAGTAGGTCCCGCCGGCAAACAAAGCCTTGCCCTCTTCATCAGCTAATTTATTTGCAACCGATAAAGATTCAGGAAATTCTATCTGGCGAATGGACGACCACATTTTATTTGTCAGATAAGATAACCTTGCAAAGGGTTACACACTTGGCGAACGCATTAAATAAACAACAGAGATTAAACCGGCAATGGTTTTTCACAATATAATACCCCTTTGTGTTTCCCCTATTACAGGGGAAAATAATAGGATAAAACCTTTGGAGAAATGAAGAGCTTGCCTGCCGTAATGACAACGAAGGCTGTGGGTATTAAACATTGAATACGCTCTTTTTACCATACGATTAACATATGCTGGAGTAATATTATTTTCGATTATGAGATTTTATCATATTTTTTAAAAGTACACTTTCATTTAATTCGTTTACTTCGTTGTTTTCATATTAAGAAAATCAATTCCGGTTTTATCGCTGGCTTTTTGTATCATCTCCCTGCTGAGCTGATTATGCCGTCGGATCAAAGCTATCTCATCCAACTCACATTTTCCAAGCCTGATCTTGATCTTACCGTTTATGATCAGGTAGTCCACCGGTGACATCCGCACGGTAAAAACCAGGGCGGCCAGCGGATCGGACAAGGCTCCGGCATATTCAACCCCTTGCACAGAAAAGAGAGCCAGATCGGCCCGCTTGCCGACCGCCAACTGACCAATATCCTGTCGACCCAAAACTTGGGCCCCGCCCCGGGTGGCCATCCAAAGCGCTTCCCGGGCCGTGAG